>NZ_JBJHPC010000085.1:0-18211 GCF_045257485.1 Streptomyces sp. YS-3
GGGGCGCCGGCGGGGGCGGAGCCAGTGATTCGGCGGTGTACCCCATCTTGGTGACCGTCGCGACGAGACCCGCCACCTCTACGCCGTCGACGAAGGTGACCTTCGCCTTCTCCGTCGCGTAGTTGACGCTCGCCTCGACCCCGTCCATCCGGTTCAGCTTCTTCTCGATACGGGCCGCGCACGAGGCGCAGGTCATACCGCCGATGGACAGCTCGACCAGGTTCGTTTCCACGTGGGCTCCTGAAAAAGAGACCGGGCCGTACGGCGCGGACGCGCTCGTCGTACGGCCCGGAAGAGGGAGAACGGGCCGCTCAGGCCCGGCCGACCAGCTCGAAGCCGGCCTCGTCGACCGCCGCGCGCACGGCCTCCTCGTCCAGCGGCGCCGCCGAGACGACGGTCACCTCACCGGTCGCGGCGACGGCCTTCACCGAGCCGACGCCGGCGATCTCGCCGATCTCGCCCGACACCGCGCCCTCGCAGTGCCCGCAGGTCATGCCGGAGACCTTGTAGACGGTGGTGACGGAGCCGACCTGGACGTCGGCCGGGCCCTCGCTGTGGCAGGAGCCGGCGGGCGAGCAGCAGGAGCCGGTCGTGCTGGCGGCGGCTTCGGTCTCGGCGGTCATGGACTTCTCCTCTTCGGGGGTACGGATTCCATGGTGCACCAGGGGGTCACGAGAAGGCCGGGACCCGCTGACAGGCTTCACGTTATACCCCTGGGGGGTATAAATCCAATACCCCGCGCACGGACTCCCCAGTCAGTCGTTGCCCTTGCGGCCACGGTTCCCGGGCCGGCGTGCGACCCAGGTGCGGATGGTGTCGGCGTACCAGAAGGGCTTGCCGTTCTCGACGAGGTCCGGGGCGGGCAGCAGCCCGTGTTTGCGGTACGAGCGGACCGTGTCCGGCTGGACGCGGATGTGCGCGGCGATCTCCTTGTACGACCAGAGCCGTCGGTCGGTCATGGTGGGCACCTCCCTGCGTGCGCCGCAGCGGCGGTCTGGCGGCCGTCGGGGGAGCTGGGCGCGGACAGTTGACGATCACTCAGCCTGTGCCCGTTGAACGACGGAGAGTGAAGGCGGGAGTGCGGCTGTCGACTCTCTGTGACGCAAGACCCGTGTAATGGAGACATCTGTGACAGAAAAGGGGTAGTTGTGACGGGAGCGGCGAATGGGGCGGGCCCATGGCCGAGGGTGTGCCCCCTGCCATGGGCCCGGTCCGGTCCGGTCCCGCCCGCCACGTCCCGCCCGTTACGCGTAGAGCGCTGGCCGCTCCCGTGCCGGTTCCACGGCCACCCGTGCGCCCGAGCGCTGGGCCCGTACGCCCGCCTCGCAGACCACGGCCGCCATATAGCCGTCCCAGACGCCGGGGCCCTCGACGCGGCCCCGCCGGGTGGCGTCGACCCACGCCTGCACCTCGCGGTCGTACGCGTCGGCGAAGCGGGTCGTGAAGTCCTGCGGGAGCTCGCCTCCCCAGCGTCCGCCGGAGCGCACGACCGGGCCGGTCCCGTCGCCGACGGAGGCGGCCCCGCGCTCGCAGACGGCCTCGCAGCGCACCTCGTACCCGAAGCCGCAGTTGACGAAGATCTCGACGTCGACGACGGCGCCCCCGGCCGTCTCGAAGAGCACGAGCTGGGGGTCGCCGAGACCCTCGGGCGCGTACGAGGAGGGGCGCGGGCGCAGCACCTGGACGGCGGTGAGCTCCTGGCCGAGCAGCCAGCGGGCCGCGTCGACCTCGTGGACCACGGAGTCGCGGATCAGCATCTCGGTGGTGAAGAACGAGGGGGAGGAGGCGTTGCGGTGGCGGCAGTGCAGGAACAGCGGGCGCCCGAGGCCGCCCTCGTCGAGCAGCGCCTTGAGGCGGAGGAACTCGGCGTCGTAACGCCGCATGAACCCCACCTGCGCCAGACGCCGTCCGAGCCGGGTCTCGGCCTCCAGGACCCGCAGGGCCCCGGCCGGATCGGGTGTGAGGGGCTTCTCGCACAGCACGGGCAGCCCGCGCCGGAACGCCTCCAGGAGCGCGGACTCGTGGGCCGGGCCCGAGGAGGCGATCAGGACCGCGTCGACGCCCGGCGCGGCCATCGCGGCGGCCGGGTCGGTGTGGGCGGTGCACCCCTCGACCGGGCCGGCCACCTCCTTGGCGCGCTCGGCGTCGATGTCCGCGACGGCGGCCACCCGGGCCCCGCCGGTCACGGTGGTGAGGCGGCGCACATGGTCGGCGCCCATCTTCCCGGTGCCGATGACGGCGATCCCGAGCGGTGCGGCGGCCATCGGGTCACGCCCCGCAGGAGCGCAGGAACGCGCGGGTGCGCGTGGCGACGGGCAACGGGCGGTCCGGGTCGCAGGGGTACATGTCCTGCTCCACGATCGCGAACAGGTCGACGTCGAGCGCCTGGGCCGCGGCCAGGACCGGTTCGAGGGCGGGCACCCCGGCGGGCGGCTCGCACATCACCCCCCGGGCCACGGCGGGCCCGAACGGCAGCCGTTCGGCGTGCACCTGGGCCAGGACGTCCGGGTCCACCTGCTTGAGGTGGAGGTAGCCGAGCCGCTCCCCGTAGGTCTCGATGAGCTTGACGCTGTCGCCGCCGCAGTAGGCGTAGTGCCCGGTGTCCAGGCACAGGTTCACCAGGTCGGGGTCGGTGGCGTCGAGGAAGCGGGCCACGTTCTCCTCGCTGTCGATGTGGGTGTCGGCGTGCGGGTGCACCACGATCCGCAGTCCGTAGCGCTCGCGCACCTCGCGGGCGAGCCGTTCGGTCTGCCCGGCGAGGTCGCGCCACTGGGCGGCGCTGAGGGTGGAGCTCTCCAGCACCTCGCCGGTCCTGTCGTCGCGCCAGAACGCCGGGATGACGACCAGGTGCCCGGCGCCGGTGGCCCGGGTCAGCTCCGCCACGTCCGCCACATGCTCCCAGGTGGTGTCCCACACCGCCGGGCCGTGGTGCAGTCCGGTGAAGACGGTCCCGGCCGAGACCCGCAGGCCGCGCCGCGCGGTCTCGTCGGCGAGGCGCGCCGGGTCGGTGGGGAGGTAGCCGTACGGTCCGAGTTCGATCCACCCGTATCCGGCCCCGGCGACCTCGTCGAGGAAGCGGGTCCACGGAACCTGGCGGGGGTCGTCGGGAAACCAGACGCCCCAGGAGTCGGGGGCCGAACCGATCCGGATGCGAGTCTTGGCCGTCGTCATGGGAGCAGCCTTCCGGGGGCGCCGGAACGGTGTCAAGGCTACGTCCGAATGTCAGGACAAAAGATTGACAGGGTCGGTCCGGGCCCGTTAGACCTGGGTCGGCCGGACTGGCCCTGAGGTCGCCGATGAAGGGGGCGTTGCATGGAGGCGGTTCCGTACGACGTGATCACCATGGGGCGGATCGGGGTGGACCTCTACCCGCTCCAGACCGGCGTGCCGCTCGCGGAGGTGACCTCGTTCGGCAAGTTCCTCGGCGGCTCGCCCTCCAACGTGGCGGTCGCGGCGGCCCGGCTCGGGCGCCGCACGGCCGTGGTCACCGGCACCGGCGAGGACCCCTTCGGGACGTATCTGCGCGAGGAGCTGGGCGCGTTCGGGGTCGACGCCCGCTGGGTGAAGAGCGTGCCGGGCCTGCCGACCCCGCTCACCTTCTGCGAGATCTTCCCGCCGGACGACTTCCCGCTGTACTTCTACCGCGCGCCCAAGGCCCCCGACCTGGAGCTGTACGAGGCGGACCTCGACCTGGACGCGATCCGCGCGGCGCGGATCTTCTGGGTCACCGGGACGGGTCTGAGCGCCGAGCCGAGCCGGTCCACCACGCTGGCGGCGCTGGCCGCCCGGGCGCGCGCGGGCACCACGGTCTTCGACCTCGACTGGCGGCCCATGTTCTGGGGGAACCCCGAGGAGGCGCGCCCCTACTACCGCGAGGCCCTGCGGCACGCCACCGTGGCCGTCGGCAACCTGGAGGAGTGCGCGGTGGCCACCGGGGAGAGCGAGCCGCACGCCGCCGCGCGGGCGCTGCTCGCCGCCGGGGCCGAGCTCGCCGTGGTCAAACAGGGGCCCGAGGGGGTGCTCGCCCTCCACCGGGACGGCGGCGCCGCCGAGGTGCCGCCCGTCCCCGTCGAGGTGGTCAACGGGCTGGGCGCCGGGGACGCGTTCGGCGGGGCGCTCTGCCACGGACTGCTGTCCGGCTGGGACACCGGACGGCTGATGCGGTACGCCAACGCCGCCGGCGCGATCGTCGCCGCCCGCCTCGCCTGCTCCTCCGCGATGCCGTACCCGGCCGAGGTCGAACGCGTCCTGGCGGGGGGAGCGCCGTGAGCGTCCACGTCAGCCCCGGTGAACTCGCCCGGGTCCGCACCCGCCACCCCGAGGCCGTCGCCGAGGCGGCGGCCCGGCGCGCCCGGCGCCCGCTCGTCCGGGGCTCCGGGCGGCTGCTGATCGTCGCCGCCGACCACCCCGCCCGGGGCGCGCTCGCCGTCGGCGACGACGCCTTCGCCATGGCCGACCGGTCCGTCCTGCTGAGCCGGCTCTGTCTGGCGCTGTCGCGGCCCGGCGTCGACGGGGTGCTCGCCAGCGCCGACATCCTGGAGGACCTGCTGCTCCTGGGGGCCCTGGAGGACAAGGTCGTCATGGGGTCGATGAACCGGGGCGGGCTCGCCGGGTCCGCCTTCGAACTGGACGACCGCTTCACCGGCCACCGCGCCCAGGACCTCGCCCGGCTCGGCTTCGACGCGGGCAAGCTGCTGCTCCGCCTCGACTACGAGGACCCCGGCTCGCTCGACACCCTGCACACGGCGGCCCGCGCCATCGACGCGATGGCGGAACGTCGGCTTCCCGTCTTTGTGGAGCCGTTCATCTGTCACCGGCGCGACGGACGGCTCCGCAACGATCTGGGCGCGGACGCCGTGACGCGCTCGCTCGCCATCGCCTCCGGTCTGGGCGGCACCTCGGCGTACACCTGGCTGAAGGTGCCCGTCACCGAGGATCCCGACGACATGGCCCGGGTGATGGCGACCACCACGCTGCCCGCCGTGCTGCTCGGCGGGGACACCGGCAGGACGCCGGGGGAACAGGAGGCGGCGTACGAGAAGTGGCGCGGCGCGCTGAGCCTGCCCACCGTGCAGGGGCTGGTGGCGGGGCGCACCCTGCTCTATCCGGCCGACGGCGACGTGGCGGGCGCGGTCGACATCGCCGCCGGGCTGCTGAAGGGGTAGGGATCGGGCATGGACGAGCGCAAGGACGAACTGTTCGTACGGGCCGGATCCGCCGCCGACGGGGCGTACGCCCTGGACATCGGCCCGGAGCGGGCCGGCTGGGGCTACTCGGCGCTGCGGGTCCTGGAGCTGGCGCCGGGCGCGGAGCACGCCTTCGCCACCGGCGACAGCGAGTGGATCCTGCTGCCCCTCAGCGGTGGCTGTACCGTACACGTAGAGGCCCGGACAGAGGGCAGCACCGAGGACCGGACCCTGGAACTGCGGGGCAGGGAGAGCGTGTTCGCCGGAGTCACCGACTTCGCGTACCTCCCCCGTGACGCCCACGCACAGATCGCCTCCGGCGCGGGAGGCCGTTTCGCACTGGCAGGGGCGAGATGCGAGCGCCGACTCCCCGCTCGCCACGGCCCCGCGCCGGAGGTACCCCTCGAACAGCGCGGCTCGGGCGTCAGCGCCCGCGAGATCCGGGGCTTCGCCGCCGCCGACGCCTTCGTCTGCGACCGGCTCATCGCCGTCGAGGTGATCACCCCGGGCGGCAACTGGTCCTCCTACCCGCCGCACAAGCACGACGAGCACGTGCCCGGGCGGGAGTCGGAGCTGGAGGAGATCTACTACTTCGAGTTCGCCTCCCCGGACGGCTTCGGCTACCAGCGCGTGTCGCCCTCGCGCCCGGGCGGCGCCGATGTCCTCGCCGAGGTCCGCACCGGCGACACCGTCCTCGTCCCCGACGGCTGGCACGGGCCCTCGATCGCCGCGCCCGGACACCCCATGTACTACCTGAACGTGATGGCGGGGCCGGGCAGGGAACGCGAGTGGCGCATCAGCTTCCACCCCGGCCACACCGACTACACAGAGGGTTACCGATGAGCGGTACGACCAGGCGTCTGACCACCGCGCAGGCGCTGCTCGCCTTCCTCTCCCGCCAGTACACCTCCCGCGCCGGGACCGAGCAGCGCCTGATCACCGCCGCGTGGGGCATCTTCGGCCACGGCAACGTCGCCGGGATCGGCCAGGCGCTCCTGGAGCCGGGCAGCGACATGCCGTACCTCCAGGGCCGCAACGAACAGGCCATGGTGCACGCGGCCGTCGGCTACGCCCGCCAGTCCGGCCGGCTCTCGGCGCACGCGGTGACCACCTCGATCGGTCCGGGCGCCACCAACCTCGTCACCGGCGCGGCCCTGGCGACCGTCAACCACCTGCCCGTCCTGCTGCTGCCCGGCGACGTGTTCGCCTCCCGTCCGGCCGATCCGGTCCTCCAGCAGCTCGAAGTCCCCTACGCGGGCGATGTGTCGGTCAACGACTGCCTGCGGCCCGTCTCGCGCTACTTCGACCGGATCACCCGCCCCGAGGCGCTGGTCCCGGCCGCGCTCGCCGCGATGAGCGTGCTCACGGACCCGGCCAGGACCGGGGCGGTGACCCTGGCGCTGCCGCAGGACGTACAGGCGCAGGCGTACGACTGGCCCGAGGAGTTCTTCCGGCGGCGGGTGTGGCACGTACGCGCCCAGGAGCCGGACCCGTACGAGCTGGACGCGGCCGTCCAGCTGCTGCGCGCCGCCCGCCGGCCGCTGGTCGTCGCGGGCGGCGGGGTCCACCACGCCCGCGCCGAGGACGCGCTGCGCCGCTTCGCCGAGCGGACCGGCATCCCGGTCGCCGCCACCCAGGCGGGCAAGGGCTCACTGCCCCACGACCACCCGTGCGACGTCGGCGGGATCGGCCACACCGGGACCGCCACGGCCGACGCGCTGGCCCGCGAGGCCGATGTCGTCCTCGGGGTCGGCACCCGGTGGACCGACTTCACCACCGCCTCCTCGACCCTCTTCCAGAACCCCTCGGTCCGGTTCGTCGGGCTCAACGTCAACGGCGCCGACGCCCACAAGCTCGGCGCGATCCAGCTCGTCGCGGACGCCCGCGCGGGCCTGGACGCCCTGACACGGGCCCTCGACGGGCACCGGGTCGCGCCCGCGTACCCTGCCGCGTACGGCGAGGCCAAGGCGGCCTGGGAGGAGCGGGTCACCGCCGCGTACACCCCCGGGGACGAGGACGCCCGCCCCACCCAGGCCCAAGTCCTCGGCGTCCTCGACACGTTGGTCACCGGCGACGACATCCTGATCAACGCGGCGGGCTCGCTCCCCGGCGATCTGCACAAGCTCTGGCGCACCCGCTCGCGCGACCAGTACCACGTCGAGTACGGCTACTCCTGCATGGGCTACGAGATCCCGGCCGCGATCGGCGTGGCGCTCGCCGCACCCGGCCGGCCGGTGTGGGCGCTGGTCGGCGACGGGACGTATCTGATGAATCCCACCGAGATCGTCACGGCGGTGCAGGAGAACCTGCCCATCAAGGTGGTGATCCTCCAGAACCACGGATACGCCTCGATCGGCGGGCTCTCGGAGTCGGTGGGCGGCGAGCGGTACGGGACGGCCTACCGCTTCCGGGCGCCCGACGGGAGCTTCACTTGTGAGCCGCTGCCGGTCGACCTGGCGGCCAACGCGGCCTCCCTGGGGATGGCCGTGCTGCGCCCCAGGACCGTCCGTGACCTGCGCGAAGCCCTCGCCACGGCCCGCGCGGCGGACCGTCCCACATGTGTCTACGCCGAGACCGAAACGGCAGACACTGTGTCGGGCCCGCCCCCGGCGCAGGCGTGGTGGGATGTTCCCGTGGCCGAGACCGCGACCCGCTCGTCGGCGGTCGAGGCGCGCGAGGAGTACGACCGGCAAGTCGCAGCCCGACGCCGCCATCTCTGAAGGAGTTTCCTGCCATGACGAAGACCGTCAACCACTGGATCGGTGGTAAGCCCGTCGAGAGGGCTGCGGGCGCCTCCGGTTCGTACGGCCAGGTCACCGACCCCGCGACCGGGGCCGTGACCACACAGGTCGCCTACGCGAGCGTCGAGGAGGTGGACGCGGCGGTCGCCGCCGCCCGCGAGGCGTACGCCACCTGGGGCCAGTCCTCGCTGGCTCAGCGCACGACGGTGCTCTTCAAGTTCCGCGCCCTGCTGGACGCCAACCGCGACGCGATCGCGGAGCTGATCACCGCCGAGCACGGCAAGGTGCACTCCGACGCGCTCGGCGAGGTCGCGCGCGGCCTGGAGATCGTGGACCTGGCCTGCGGCATCAGCGTCCAGCTCAAGGGCGAGCTGTCGACGCAGGTCGCCAGCCGGGTGGACGTGGCGTCGATCCGCCAGCCGCTGGGCGTCGTCGCGGGCATCACGCCGTTCAACTTCCCGGCGATGGTGCCGATGTGGATGTTCCCGCTCGCCATCGCCTGCGGCAACACCTTCGTCCTCAAGCCGTCCGAGAAAGACCCCTCGGCGTCGATGAAGATCGCGGAGCTGCTCAGCGAGGCCGGGCTGCCCGACGGCGTCTTCAACGTCGTCCACGGCGACAAGGTCGCCGTCGACCGCCTCCTGGAGCACCCGGACGTGGCCGCCGTCTCCTTCGTCGGCTCCACCCCGATCGCCCGCCACATCCACACCACCGCCTCCGCCCACGGCAAGCGCGTCCAGGCGCTCGGCGGCGCCAAGAACCACATGCTGGTCCTGCCGGACGCCGACCTCGACGCGGCGGCCGACGCCGCCGTCTCGGCCGCGTACGGCTCGGCGGGCGAGCGCTGCATGGCCATCTCGGCCGTTGTGGCGGTCGGCGCCATCGGCGACGAGCTGGTGACGAAGATCCGCGAGCGCGCCGAGAAGATCAAGATCGGCCCCGGCACCGACCCCGCCTCCGAGATGGGCCCGCTGATCACCGCCGCCCACCGCGACAAGGTCGCCTCCTACGTCACCGGCGCCGCCGCCCAGGGCTGCGAGGTCGTCCTGGACGGTTCGGCGTACACCTATGAGGGCGCGGGATACGAGGACGGCCACTGGATCGGTCTCTCGCTCCTCGACAAGGTACCCACCTCCGCCGACGCCTACCGGGACGAGATCTTCGGACCGGTGCTGTGCGTGCTGCGCGTGGAGTCCTACGAGGAGGGCCTGGCGCTCATCAACGCCTCGCCGTTCGGCAACGGCACCGCGATCTTCACCCGCGACGGCGGCGCGGCCCGCCGCTTCCAGCTGGAGGTCGAGGCCGGCATGGTCGGCGTCAACGTGCCGATCCCGGTGCCGGTGGGCTACCACTCCTTCGGGGGCTGGAAGGACTCGCTCTTCGGCGACCACCACATCTACGGCAACGACGGCACGCACTTCTACACCCGCGGCAAGGTCGTCACCACCCGCTGGCCGGACCCCTCCGACGCGCCCGCCGGCGTCGACCTGGGCTTCCCGCGCAACCACTGACCTCGGCCCGGCCGACCCCCGGCCCGGCCCTTCGAAGCGGCCCGTACGGTCTCCCCCACCGTRCGGGCCGCCGCCTTTCCCGGGCCGGCGGGGTCCCCGCGGGCCCACCGGCCGGCGCCGGCCGGTGACCAGGGGTAACCGCAGGTGTGGCACGGGGTGCCAAAGGCGGTCCGGTATACGGAATCCCGCAATTTTTTTCGGCGCGGCGGCTGCGGTTCCCGTAGCGGCCGAACATTGCGCTTTTGTTGCGCTCTTAACGCCGTATCAGTTCCATAAGCGTCCCGGAGCAACGAATTCCGTAGGTGAACAGCTATTGACCTGCGGATCGAGTGGAGATTGAAATGGCGGCCCGGGAGCGACCCACCACTCACCACCGGGGCCGGACGGGCCCCGGAGCACCACCCGGAGGTCGATAGCGCTCCCCGCTCACACCCCCACCCGCCGATCGGACGCACATCGATGACCGAAACGCTCAGCCCGCCCCACGTCCTCTCCCCGGCCACGGGCGAAGCCCCCAAGAAGCTCAAGCGTTCCATCGGCGTCGTGGGAGGCACCCTGCTCACGCTCTCCTGCGTGACGCCCGCCTCCACCCTCTTCGTGGTCGTGCCCGACCTCTTCTCCAGCCTCGGCACCTACACCGCGCTCACCATCGCCATCGGCTCGCTGCTCTGCGTCGGCGTCGCGTTCTGCTACTCGGAGCTGGGCACCCTCATCCCCAGCGCGGGCGGCGAGTACGCCATGGTCTCCACGCTGGCCGGACGGCTCGCGGGCTGGCTGGTCTTCGTCCTCTCGCTGCTCGTCGTGATGATCGTCCCCCCGGTCATCGCCATGGGCACCGCCGACTACCTGGCGCCGCTCGTCCACATCCCCGCCCCCGTCGCCGGCGGCGGCGTGATGCTGCTCGCCACCCTCGCTGGGCTGCTCGACCTGCGGGCCAACGCCTGGATCACCGGCATCTTCCTGGTCCTCGAAGTGGTGGCCGCGGCCCTGGTCGCCGTCCTCGGCTTCGCCCACAGCGAGCGCGGCGCCTCCACCCTCGTCCACGGCACGGTCGCCGCCGACGGCGGCGGCCACTCCACGGTCACCGCGATGATGGTCGTCTCGGGCCTCGCCATCGCCCTCTTCATCACCCAGGGCTTCTCGACCGCCGTCTACCTCTCCGAGGAGCTGGAGCACCCGCGCCGCAACGTGGCCCGGACCGTGCTGGCCACCCTCGCCATCTCGACCGCCGTCATCCTCGTCCCCGTCGTCGCCATCACCCTGGGCGCCTCCGACCTCTCGGCGCTCACCTCCGGCGACATCAGCGGCATGGTCACCGCCTGGTCCAACTCGGCCGTCGGCACCTTCGTCAGCCTCTGCGTGGCCCTCGCCATCGTCAACGCGGGCATCGTCATGGTCATCCAGAACTCCCGCGTCCTGTTCGCCTCGGCCCGCGACAAGGCCTGGCCCGAGCCGGTCAACCGCGCCCTGTCCCGCCTCGGCCGCTTCGGCTCCCCGTGGGTGGCCACCCTCCTGGTCGGCGTCCCCGGCGCCGCCCTGTGCTTCGTCAACCTCGACACCCTCTACGGCGTCACCGGGGTCTCGGTCACCGGTATGTACCTGCTGGTCGCCGTCGCCGCCCTGCTCAGCCGCCGCGGCGGGCACCGGGAGACCGCGGCCTGGCGGATGCCGCTGTGGCCCGCCGTCCCGGTGGTCCTGATCGTCGTCCTCGCGTACATCCTCACCCAGCAGGAGACGCGCTACCTGCTGTGGACCGGCGGCATAACGGCCGTCGCCACCCTCTACTGGGCGCTCTACCTGCGCCCGCGCCGCGAGACGCGGTGGCTGGTGAGCATCCCGGAGGACGAGCAGACCTGACGCGGCCCGGTGGCGGGGACCGCCCGGACCCGGTGGCGGACTGTCCGGATCCGGCGGTCCTGCCACGGGACGCAACGGGCGTGCCCCGCCTAGGGTTTGGGGTATGACTGCCGCGCACACGCCGCTCGACCACGACTTCTACTGCTCCGAAATCCTGCGCCAGACCGACGCGCTGGTGTCGCACCTGGCCGGCGCCGATCTCTCCGCGACCGTACCGACCTGCCCCGACTGGACGCTCAGGCAGCTGGCCGTCCACGTCGGCGGCGCCCACCGCTGGATCGCCGAGATCGTCCGCACGAAATCCACCACCGCCGTCCCGCAGGAGCGCGTGCCCGACTACGACGGCCCCGAGAAGGACGAACCGGAGGCGCTGGACGCCTGGTTGGGCCAGGGCGCCGCCCTCTGCGCCGACGTCCTGCGCACCACCGGGCCCGACCAGGCGGCCTGGTCCTGGACGGGCGACGCGACCGCCGGGTTCTGGGCGCGCCGGATGACCCACGAGACGGTGGTCCACCGCGCGGACGCGGCCCTCGCGGTGGGCGCCGAGTACGTGCTCGCACCGGAGGTCGCCGCGGACACGATCGACGAGTGGCTGGAGATCGTCACCTACGTCCAGGCCGCCCGGCTGGCCCCGGCCGCCGCCGAACTGCGCGGCCCCGGCCGCAGCATCCACCTGCACGCCACGGACACCCCCGGCGCCGAGTGGCTGATCGAGCTCGGCGAGGACGGGGTGA
This sequence comes from Streptomyces sp. YS-3, assembly GCF_045257485.1. Classification (NCBI taxonomy): domain Bacteria; kingdom Bacillati; phylum Actinomycetota; class Actinomycetes; order Kitasatosporales; family Streptomycetaceae; genus Streptomyces; species Streptomyces sp. YS-3. The sequence goes on from NZ_JBJHPC010000085.1 coordinate 12,030, forward strand.
GCTGGCGGCGTGCCCACGAGAAGGCCACGGTGGCCCTGCGCGGCCCGCTCACCGACGTCCTGAGCGTCTTCTACCGGAGGCTGCCCGCCGACAGCCCCCGGGTCGAGGTCCTGGGCGACGCCGGGCTCCTGGACTTCTGGCTGGAGCGTGCCTCCTTCGGCTGAGCACCCGCCGGGCCACGCCGGGCGCCCGCCCGGCCGTCGCTGGGCGCCCGCGCCCCGTACTGCCGCTGCGGTACGGGAACGGCCGCCCGTACGCCGCGAGTACACCCCGGCCTCCACCTGGCGGCAGGTCCGGTTGTCGGACCCGGCGCTTACCGTGGAGGCATGAGACTGCGCAGACCTCGTGGGAGGGCGGCGGCCGGGGTGGCCGCCGCCCTCGTGGTGCTCGCCGGTGCCGGCGTGTGGACGGCCACCGGCGCGGGCGGCGCGCCCGCGGTGCACCAGGAGGACCGGGTGATGGAGATGCCCGGGGCGAAGATCGACACGTCGTACTTCACGGCGGGCGACGCGAAGAAGAAGCGCCCCGCCGTCCTTCTAGGCCACGGCTTCGGCGGTAGCAAGGACGACGTCCGCGCCCAGGCGCGCGACCTCGCGCGCGAGGGCTACGCCGTGCTGACCTGGTCCGCGCGCGGCTTCGGCGACTCCACGGGCGAGATCGGCCTCAACGACCCGGCGTTCGAGGTGAAGGACGTCTCCCGGCTGGTCGACTGGCTGGCCCGGCGCCCCGAGGTGCGGCTCGACGCGGCGGGCGACCCGCGCGTCGGCGTCACCGGCGCGTCCTACGGAGGCGCGATCTCCCTGCTGGCAGCCGGTCACGACAAGCGGATCGACGCGATCGCCCCCCAGATCACGTACTGGAACCTGGCCGACGCGCTTTTCCCCGACGGCGTCTTCAAGAAGCTGTGGGCCGGCATCTTCTTCTCCACCGGCGGCGGCTGCAAGACCTTCGAGAAACAGCTCTGCGAGATGTACGAGAGGGTCGCGGTCAGCGGCAGGCCGGACGCCGGGGCGCGCGACCTGCTCGCGGCCCGCTCCCCGTCCGCCGTGGGCGACCGCATCAAGGTGCCCGCGCTGATCGTCCAGGGCCAGAGCGACTCCCTCTTCCCGCTCGGCCAGGCCGACGCCATGGCCCGGCAAATCCGCGCCAACGGCGCCCCGGTCGCGGTCGACTGGATCACCGGCGGCCACGACGGCGGCGACCGCGAGTCCGGCCGGACCGCCGCCCGGATCACCTCCTGGTTCGACCACTACCTCAAGGGCGACAAGAACGCCTCCACCGGCTCCGCCTTCCGGGTCACCAGGACCGGAGGCATCAGCTCCACCGACGGTGCCGCCCAACTGCGCGGCGCCACCAGCGGCAGCTACCCGGGCCTGTCGGACGGCACGCGCGCGGTGCGGCTCACCGGCCGCGAGCAGACCTTCCAGAACCCGGCGGGCGCCGCCCCGCCCGCCATCTCGGCCGTGCCCGGCGTCGGCGGAGGCCTCGCGGGCCTGTCCTCGCTCGGCGTGGGCGGCCTGTCCATCGACTTCCCCGGGCAGTACGCGCGCTTCGACTCCGAGCCGCTCAGGCCCGGCCTGCGCGTCACCGGCTCGCCCACGGTCCGGCTCAAGGTCACCTCCAGCGCCGACGACGCGGTGCTCTTCGCCAAGGTGTACGACGTCGGCCCCGGCGGCAAGCAGCAGGTGCTCCCCGCCCAACTGGTCACTCCCGTCCGGGTGGACGGCGCCAAGGAGGGCAAGGAGGTCGAGGTCCGCCTGCCCGCCGTCGACCACAACGTGGAGGCGGGCCACCGGCTGCGCCTGGTGGTCGCCGCCACCGACCTCGGCTACGCCTCCCCGGCCGAGCCGGGCACGTACAAGGTGGCGCTTGTGGACGGCTCGCTGAAGGTGCCGACGGCGCCCGGGGTGAAGACCGAGCCCGCCGGGGTGCCCTGGTGGGCCTGGGGGCTGCCGCTCGCGGGCGCGGTGATCGCGCTGGGCCTGCTGGCCACCCGCCGCGCCACGGCCCCCGCGCCCGACCCGGAGCTTGCCGAGGTCCCGCTCCAGATCACCGGTCTGACGAAGAAGTACGCGAAGTCCACCGACCGGTACGCGGTCCGCGACCTCTCCTTCCGCGTGGAGAAGGGCCAGGTCCTCGGACTGCTCGGGCCCAACGGCGCGGGCAAGACCACCACCCTGCGGATGCTGATGGGTCTCATCCGCCCCGACAGCGGCGAGATCCGCGTCTTCGGCCACGCCATCCGGCCGGGCGCCCCGGTGCTCTCCCGCGTCGGCGCGTTCGTCGAGGGCGCGGGCTTCCTGCCGCACCTGTCCGGCCGCGCCAACCTGGAGCTGTACTGGCAGGCCACCGGCCGCCCCGCCGAGGACTCCCACATGGAGGAGGCCCTGGAGATCGCGGGCCTGGGCGACGCGCTCCAGCGCGCCGTGCGGACGTACTCGCAGGGCATGCGCCAGCGTCTCGCCATCGCCCAGGCCATGCTCGGCCTGCCGGACCTGCTGATCCTCGACGAGCCGACCAACGGCCTCGACCCGCCGCAGATCCGCGAGATGCGGGACGTGATGATCCGTTACGCCCAGGGCGGCCGTACGGTCATCGTCTCCAGCCACCTGCTCTCCGAGGTCGAGCAGTCCTGTACGCATCTGGTGGTCATGGACCGCGGCCGGCTCGTTCAGGCGGGCCCGGTCGCCGAGATCACCGGCGGCAGCGACATGCTGCTGGTCACCGTCGACGGCCCGGTCACCGAGGTGCTGGCCGACAAGGTGGCTGCCCTGCCCGGCGTGGGCGCGGCGACGCCGGCCGACGGCGGCATGCTGGTGCGCCTGGAGGGCGCATCGGCCATGGAACTGATCGCCGAAATGGTCCGCCTGGACGTGCCGTTGACGGGCGTCGGCCCGCACCGCCGCCTGGAGGACGCCTTCCTGACCCTGATCGGAGGAGCGGCATGAGCGCGCCCACGCGCACCGGGTCCGGGGCGATGCCCGACCTGAGGGCGACCGCCCCGGGCTACCGTCCGCGCCGCACCCTGCCCCTACGGGTGGAAGCGGCGCGCCAACTGCGCCGCAGGCGCACCCTGGTGATGGCCGGCATCCTCGCCGCGCTGCCGTTCATCCTGGTCACGGCCTTCGCCATCGGCGGCACGCCGTCCGGGCGGGACGGCCGGATCACCCTGATCGACACGGCGACGGCGTCGGGGGCGAACTTCGCGGCGACCGCCCTGTTCGTCTCGGCGGGCTTCCTGCTCGTGGTGCCCGTCGCGCTGTTCTGCGGGGACACGGTCGCCTCGGAGGCCGGCTGGTCGTCGCTGCGCTATCTGCTGGCCGCGCCCGTGCCCCGGGCGCGGCTGCTGTGGAGCAAGCTGGCGGTGGCGCTCGGCCTGAGCGCGGCGGCGATCGTGCTGCTGCCGCTGGTGGCGCTGGCGGTGGGCACGGCGGCGTACGGCTGGGGCCCGCTGGAGATTCCCACCGGCGGCTCCCTCGGAGCCGGTCAGGCGCTGCCGCGCCTGGCCATCGCCGTCGGGTTCGTCTTCGTCTCCCAACTGGTCACCGCCGGGCTCGCGTTCTGGCTCTCCACCAAGACGGACGCGCCGCTGGGCGCGGTCGGCGGCGCGGTGGGCCTGACGATCGTGGGCAACGTCCTGGACGCGATCACGGCCCTGGGCGACTGGCGCAAGGCCCTGCCCGCCCATTGGCAGTTCGCCTGGGCGGACGCCCTCCAGCCGCACCTGGAGTGGAGCGGCATGGCCCAGGGCGCGGGCGTGTCGGTGGGGTACGCCCTGGTACTGATGGCGCTGGCGTTCCGGGGGTTCGAGAAGAAGGACATCGTGTCGTAGGGCGGTGGGTGGCGCGCTGCCGCGCGGGTGGGGCCAGTGGCGCGGGTGGCGCAGGTGGCCGAGTGGGACGACCCGCACGGGGGTATGTGGTGAGGGGATGTCCCGTCACCGCGTAGCCCTGGGCGCCCCCAGGAGTCCGGAACAGCCGGTCGGGGCGCCGGATACGCTCCCGGCCCACCGGGCGGCGCTTTACGCGGCCTCTACGGCCCACTCGCTAGGTTGCGGCTGACCAGCAAAGAGGCCCTCCCGAAGGGGAGGGCCCGACACCGCACGGCAGTGGCGCCCCCGGCAGGACTCGAACCTGCGGCCAAGCGCTTAGAAGGCGCCTGCTCTATCCACTGAGCTACGGGGGCCGGATGGCCTGGAGCCCCCGGGCGGGCAAGGCTGTGATCCGGAGCTCGGCTCCGGGCCGTGACCTTGCCGGGGACAAGGATAGGGCTCCTCTCACCTCGCCCCGGTTGCTTCACCTGCGTGGCACGATGTGGAGGTTCGGTGAAGCGAACCGATAATCGCAGGCGAGCGCGGAACATGCAGCGCTTTTGACGCTCGCGGGGCCGGGTGTTGTGCACTCGTTATGCCTGCGTCCCACTCCTCCCGTCTGTCCCATGTGTCCGATCGGCGCGCGAAGGCTTCCATACGCTTCAAAAAGCCGCCAAAATTGGGCATTCTTCGCATGTGGTGACCTTGGACGTACGGCCTCAGCTGATCGACGCACTCTCCGCCCTGCGCGACAGGGTCGCCGCCGTGCGTCTTCCGCTTCCCCTCCCGGGGGCGGCGCGCGCACGGCAGACCCGGGGCGAACTGCTCGCACAGCTCGACGACTATCTGCTGCCCCGGCTCAGAGATCCCGAGGCGCCCCTGCTCGCCGTCGTCGGCGGGTCCACCGGCGCCGGAAAGTCCACCCTCGTCAACTCCCTTGTGGGGCGACGGGTCAGCGAGGCCGGTGTGCTGCGGCCGACGACCCGCACCCCCGTACTCGTCTGCCACCCCGACGACCACCACTGGTTCACCGAGATCCGCGTCCTGCCCCAGCTCACCCGCGTCTGGCTGCCCCAGCAGAACGACGAGGCGGACTTCGACGAGGGCATCGGGGGCAACGACGCGGAGAACTCGCTGCGCGTCGAGACCTCGCGGAACCTGCCCGTCGGGCTCGCCCTGCTCGACGCGCCCGACATCGACTCACTGATCGTCAGCAACCGTCTGCTCGCCGCCCAGCTGATCTGCGCCGCCGACATCTGGGTGATGGTGACGACCGCCTCGCGGTACGCGGACGCCGTCCCCTGGCATCTGCTGCGGACCGCCAAGGAGTACGACGCCATGCTGATCACCGTCCTCGACCGGGTGCCGCACCAGGTCATCGGTGAGGTCTCCCGGCAGTACGCGGCGCTCCTGACCAAGGCCGGGCTCGGTGACGTGCCCCGGTTCACCATCCCCGAGCTGCCCGAATCGGCCGGGGGCGGAAGCGGATTGCTGCCCGCCACCGCCGTCGCCGCGCTCGGCCAGTGGCTCGCCCACCGGGCCCAGGACCCGGCCGCCCGCCAGCAGGCCGTCTTCCGTACCGCCGTCGGGGTCATCGACTCGCTCAACGCCCGGATGCCCGAGCTCGCCTCCGCGGTCGCCGCCCAGTACGCCGCCGCCGTACGGATGACGACGGCGGTGGAGGAGGCGTACGAGCGGGAAGGGGCGCGGGTGCGGCGCAGGCTCCAGGCCGGGGGCGTGCTCGCCGGGGACGCGCTGACCCGCTGGCGTGCGTATCCCCGGGACGCCACCTCCGTCGAGCTCCTGGAGGCCCTCTGCGAGAGCCTCATCGAACTGCTCGGCTGCGCCGCTGCCGCCGCCGACGAACGGGTGCGCGAGGCATGGGGCCGCGAACCGGCCGCCGCCGAGCTGGTCCGGCGCGTACGGGACCGGGAGGCGGGGGACCGCATCGGGCTCGCCGTGCGGCGCTGGCGGCGGGTCCTGGAGGAGCTGGCCGAGGAGGAGGTACGCGAGATGGACCGGGCCGTCGCGCCCTCCTCCGAGGCCGTGGCGGCCCTGCTGGCGGCCTCGCTCCTCGGCGGGCGCCGCGCCCGCAGGGCCGGGGAACGGCTGGCCGAACGCATCGGAGCCAAACGGGCGCTGCACCTGCGCGACCAGGGCGGGAAGCTCGTCACGTCGTACATCGACCGCGTCCTGAACGCCGAACGCGACCGCCGGCTCGCCCCGCTGGACGCGCTCCGGGTGACCCCGGAACCCCAGGCCGAGCTGATCGCCGCGCTGTCCCTACTGCAGAAGGAGAGGTGAGCGGGGTGACCGCTCTGACGGACCGGCAGGGGGCCGACCAGCCCGAGTCGGGGGGGCCGGAACGGGA
>NZ_JBJHPC010000841.1:0-2301 GCF_045257485.1 Streptomyces sp. YS-3
GTGGTGAGGAGGGGCTGGACGATCTGGTGGGGTTCTTCGTCAACACACTGGTGCTGCGGACCGATGTGTCGGGCGATCCGACCTTCGCCGAACTCCTGGGCCGCGTCCGCGAGGCGGACCTCGCGGCCTTCGCCCACCAGGACGTCCCCTTCGAACAGGTCGTGGAAGCGGTCAACCCGCGCCGCTCGCTCGCCCGCCACCCGCTCTTCCAGGTCGCCCTGACCATGCGCCGGGCCGGCACGGCCGCCGCCCTGGAGCTGGCCGGCCTGGAGACAGACACCGCCGAAGTCGACGTCACCGAGGCCGAGTTCGACCTCGCCTTCCAGATCACCGAGCGGCCCGCCGGACTGCACACCGTGGTCAAGTACCGTACCGAGCTGTTCGACGCCCGCACCATGGAGGGACTCGGCGAGCGGCTGCGCGCGATCCTCGCGGCCGTGGCCCGCGCGCCCAGGGGCCGTATCTCCCAGCTGGAGACCGTGCTGCCGGCCGAGCGCGCCCGGCTGCTCGACGCGTGGCTGCCGACCGTGCCCCGGCCGCAGGACGCCCCCGACACCGTGCACGGGGCCTTCGCGGCCCAGGCGGCCCGCACCCCGCACGCCACCGCCCTGAAGTCCGGTGCCACCCACCTCACCTACCGCGAACTCGACGCCCGCGCCGACGCGCTCGCCCACCGCCTCACCGCACTCGGCGTCCGCGCCGAGACCCCCGTCGCCCTCCTGATGCGCCGCTCCCCGGACGTCGTCGTGGCGATGCTGGCCGTCCTGAAGGCGGGCGGCGCGTATGTGCCGCTGCACACCGGCTACCCCGCGGCCCGCATGCGCCGGATCCTCACCGACACCGGCTGCCCGGTGCTGCTGGTGGACGAGGAGTTCCGGGCGTTCGAGGCGGGTGACGCCCATACCGTCCTGGTCACCGCCGACGAACCGGCCCGGCCCGCCACCGCCCCGCTGCCCCCGGTCCTGGCGGGGCAGCTCGCCTACCTCATGCACACCTCGGGCTCCACCGGCGAGCCCAAGGGCGTCGCCGTCACCCACCGGGACCTGCTCGACCTCGCCGCCGACCGGGGCTGGCACAGCGCCGAGGGCCACCGCGTCCTCTTCCACGCGCCGCACGCCTTCGACATCGCCGACTACGAAATCTGGGTGGCCCTCCTGTCCGGCTGGGAGGTGGTCGTCGCCCCCGAACGCGACCTCACCGTCGCAGCCCTGGGCGCGCTCATCCACGACGAGCGGATCACCGCCGTCCACCTCACCGCCGGACTCTTCCGCGTGGTCGCCGAGGAGCGTCCGCAGCTCCTCGCGACCGTACGCGAGGTGCTGACCGGCGGCGACGTGGTGGCACCGGCCGCCGTACGGGCGGTGCGCGCCGCCTGCCCCGGCATCCTGGTGCGCCATCTGTACGGACCGACCGAGGCGACCCTGTGCGCCACCTCCCATCCGATCAGCGAAGACGTCCACGGCCCGGTGCCGATCGGCCGTCCCCTCGACAACACCCGCACCTACGTCCTGGACGAGCGGCTGCGCCTGGTGCCGCCCGGCACCCCCGGCGAGCTCTACCTGGCCGGCGCGGGCATCGCCCGCGGCTACCGGGGCCGGCCGGCGCTCACCGCCGAGCGGTTCGTCGCCGACCCCCACGGCGCCCCCGGAGCCCGGATGTACCGGACCGGCGACCTGGCCCGCTGGAGGGCCGACGGCCTGCTGGAGTTCCTCGGCCGCGCGGACGAACAGGTGAAGATCCGGGGCTTCCGGGTCGAGCCCGGCGAGGTGGAGACGGCGCTCGCCGGCTGCCCCGGCGTGCGCCAGGCCGTGGTCGGCGTGCACACCGCCGACGACGGCGACAAACGCCTGGTGGCCCATGTGGTCGGCGAGGTCACCGAGGCCGAGCTGCGCACCCGGCTCGCGGGCCTGCTGCCCGACTTCATGGTCCCCTCCCACCTCGTCGTCCTGGACGAACTCCCGCTCACCCCCAACGGGAAGGTCGACTACCGGGCGCTCCCGGCGCCCGTGCTCACGGCCGCCGCCGGCCGCGCCCCGCGCACCCCCCAGGAGGAGATCCTGGCGGGCCTGTTCGGGGAACTGCTCGGCCTGGCCGCAGTCCCCGCCGACGCCGGCTTCTTCGACCTGGGCGGCCACTCGCTGCTCGCCACCCGCCTGGTCAGCCGCATCCGCACGGCGCTCGGCGTCGAACTGTCGCTGCGCGACGTCTTCCGCGCCCAGACGGTCGCCGCCCTCGCGGAACTCGCCTCCCGCGCCGAAGGCGCCCGCCCGCCGCTGCGCCGCCACGAGCTGCCCGCCCGCC
>NZ_JBJHPC010000842.1:0-2290 GCF_045257485.1 Streptomyces sp. YS-3
CCCCCGCTCCCCATGGAAGGTTCCCTCGCGTGACCGAAGCCGCGGCGCTCCCCGGCCGGCCCCGCGGCGGGGTGCTCTCCGGCCCCGCCACGACCCGTACCGTCAACGTCCTCGCGCCCAACCCCTCCGCGATGACCCTCGACGGCACCAACACCTGGATCGTCGCCGAGCCCGACTCCGACCTCGCGGTCGTCGTCGACCCGGGCCCCCTCGACGAGGGCCACCTGCGGAACGTGGTCGCCACCGCCGAGCGGATGGGCAAACGGGTGGCCCTCACCCTGCTCACCCACGGCCACCCCGACCACGCCGAGGGCGCGGCACGCTTCGCGGAGCTGACCCGTACGCACGTACGCGCGCTGGACCCCGCGCTGCGCCTCGGTGACGAGGGGCTGGCCACGGGGGACGTGATCACCACCGGCGGGCTGGAGATGTGGGTGGTGCCCACCCCCGGCCACACCGCCGACTCCCTCTGTTTCCACCTCCCCGCCGACGGGGCCGTGCTGACCGGGGACACGGTCCTCGGGCGCGGCACGACCGTCGTGGCGCACCCGGACGGCCGCCTCGGGGACTACCTGGACTCCCTGCGGCGGCTGCGCTCGCTCGCGGTCGACGACGGCGTACGGACCGTGCTGCCCGGGCACGGTCCCGTGCTCGACGACGCGCAGGGCGCCATCGAGTACTACCTCGCCCACCGCGCCCACCGGCTGGCCCAGGTGGAGACGGCGGTGGAGGACGGCCGCACCACGCCCGCGGAGGTGGTGGCGCGCGTCTACGCGGACGTCGACCCGTCCCTGTGGCCGGCGGCCGAACTCTCCGTACGCGCGCAGCTGGAGTATCTGAGCGAGCACGGGCTCATCTAGGGCGTGTTGCGAAAGTCCCGCTCCGGCCGCACACGGGACGGGCCCGCCTCCCCGAGGGGAGACGGGCCCGTCCACGTACACGTAACGGCGTCAGCGCGACCGCTTCGCGAGCCGCTCCACGTCCAGCAGGATCACCGCACGGGCCTCCAGCCGCAGCCAGCCGCGCTGCGCGAAGTCCGCGAGGGCCTTGTTGACCGTCTCGCGGGAGGCGCCGACCAGCTGGGCCAGCTCCTCCTGCGTCAGGTCGTGCACGACGTGGATGCCCTCCTCGGACTGCACGCCGAAGCGGCGCGACAGGTCCAGGAGCGCCCGGGCGACACGGCCCGGCACGTCGGAGAAGACCAGGTCGGACATCTGGTCGTTGGTCTTGCGCAGTCGGCGGGCGACCGCGCGCAGCAGGGCGGTGGCCACCTCGGGCCGGGCGTTCAGCCACGGCTGGAGGTCGCCGTGGCCCAGGCCCAGCAGCTTGACCTCGGTGAGCGCGGTCGCGGTGGCGGTGCGCGGGCCCGGGTCGAAGAGGGACAGCTCGCCGATGAGCTCGCCGGGGCCGAGGACCGCCAGCATGTTCTCGCGGCCGTCGGGGGAAGTGCGGTGGAGCTTGACCTTGCCCTCGGTGACCACGTAGAGGCGGTCGCCGGGGTCGCCCTCGTGGAAGAGGGCGTCACCACGGGCGAGCGTCACCTCACTCATCGAGGCGCGGAGCTCCGCGGCCTGCTCGTCATCGAGCGCCGCGAAGAGCGGGGCGCGCCGCAGAACGTCGTCCACGAGTTCTCTCCTTGTCGACCGGTACAGGGGACCGTGTTGCCCATTTTGCCGGACGGTGTAAACAGTGCGATCAATCACACGGGTAACCACAAGGATGACGCACCCGAACGCCGGACTGTGCGGCAGGGGGCCGATTGGGGTGGTGATTGGCTGTGGCCGGGGCGGATGTCGGTGCGTGCCTTTAGGCTGGCCGGGTGTCCAATTCGCCGGTGAGAGCGCAGGCCAGGGGGGCCACAAGAGTGTCGGCAGGCAAGGATTCCGCTGTGGGCGAACAGCCTACGAGTAAACCGAAAAAAGCCGCGAAAGTATCAAAATCAGCCAATCGGGCCGCGTCGGCATCCGAACGCCTCCCGGGCGCGTCGCCCGTGCCGAGCGGGCCCGACGAGCTGAACGAGCCGGCCGGCCCGAGCGAGCCCGAAGGGGCCGCGGGGACGAGCCCCGCCGCCAAGAAGGCTGCTCCGCGTAAGACCGCGGCCAAGAAGGCGGCCCCGAAGAAGGCGACTCCCAAGGAGGCGGTTGCCAAGGAGGCGGCCCCGAAGAAGGCCGTCGCCAAGAAGACGGCCCCCAAGAAGACGCCCAAGAACGCCCCGGCCGCCGCATCTGCCACGCCCGCAAGCCCGCCTGCGGCGCCTGCCCCATCGCCCCGCTCTGCCCGGCGTACGGGG
>NZ_JBJHPC010000843.1:0-2276 GCF_045257485.1 Streptomyces sp. YS-3
CCGCCCCCGAACACCGGCGCGAACCCGTTCGACCAGGTGGACCACCTCGCCAAGGCCCCCCAGCAGAAGGCCCGTCAGCTGCCCGCCCCAGGCGGCGGCCAGGACGGCCGAATAGCCGGCCCGCAGACCCGCGCGGTCGCCCCCGCCGCCCACTCCGCGCTGCGCGCCGCTGGGGTCCCGTGCACCCTCGACGGCATCACCGGACTGAGCCCGCAGGGCCTCGCGGACTTCCTCACCGACCCGGCCGTCACCGCCGACGGCTGTCTGCGCGGGCTCGTCTGGACGTGGGACGCGCGCCTGGCACCGGTCATGTCCGACGCGCATGTGCAGGCCGTCGCCCACCGGGCCACCAGCCTCGCCGCCTCCCACGACGGCAAGAACAGCAGCCATCTGCTGGAGCTGTTCACCTACCTCCACGCCGTCGCGTACCAGGACTACGCGCACGACGAGATCGACACCACCGACCAGCCCACCGTCGACGCGGTGGCCGAGGCCGTCGCCGCCCTCGGCTCGGCCGCGCACACCTTCGACGCCACCGCGCAGAACGCCCAGACCCTGCGTGAGGCGCTCTACGCGGCGAGCGCCCCCGGCCTGCGTCAGCACCAACTCCCCCTGATCAAGCGCGTGCTCGCGACCCTGGCGCCCGGCGCCGGGACCGCCACCAGCGCGGACTGGGGCGGCGCCGCGCTGGCCGCGCTCTCCGTCAACTACCTGGGCGTCTACCCGGGCAACCACGACACCGCGTTCCAGGCCGCCGCGGGCGCCGACCCGGCCTACCGCGCCGCCTTCCGCGTCTTCTCCGGCTACACCCACCTCAAGGGCACGGCCAACGCCTGGGCGGCCCGCGACGCGCTGTCGGAGTACGGCCGCTTCGGTCAGATCGACGCCGTCAAGAGCCAGATCGTCCCGGACCTCGGCGCCCTGCTGCCGACGGCCGAGACCAACTTCGGCAAGATGAGCGCCCCCTGGCTGTCGCTCGCGAGCTGGCTCAACTTCTACGGCCAGTGCGCCACGTACAACGTGTGCAAGGACCAGATCGAGAAGCAGCTCTTCACCCACACGTACAGCTACGACAACGGCGCCATCCAGGTCCGCACCGCCCTCGACAAGGCCACCATCGACCAGCTCTACTACGCGAGCAAGCAGGTCAAGTCGCAGTTCTTCCGCGTGCTCGGCACCGACAAGCCGCTCGCGGGTGACCCCAACACCACGCTCCACATCCACCTGTACGCCTCGCGCGCCGACTACGAGGTCTACCAGCCGTTCCTGACCGGGTACTCCACCAGCAACGGCGGGATGTACATCGAGGAGGGCGCGACCTTCTACACCTACCAGCGCCGGGTGCCGCAGGACTCCTCGCTCACCCTCGAAGAGCTGTTCCGCCACGAGTACACGCACTACCTCAACGGCCGCTGGGCGGTGCCGGGGACGTTCGGGAGCGGCGCCTGGTACACCGGTGACCGCACCACCGCCATGGACGAGGGGACCGCCGAGTTCTTCGACGGCGGTACCCGCGACAACGGCATCGCGGTGCGCAGGTCGCTCGTCAAGGGCATCATCAACGACACGGCCGGCGGCGGCCCGCGTATGACGGTCAACCAGCTGCTGCACGCCACCTACGACGGCGACGGCTTCCGCTTCTACAACTACGCGGGCACGTTCTTCGAGTTCCTGTGGAACGAGCACCCCTCGCAGCTGCGGGAGATGTACGCGCGCCTGCGGGCCGACGACCCGGCCGGCTTCGACGCCTGGCGCGACCGGATGGGCCGGGACGCGGAGCTGCAGAAGGCGTACGACGCGTTCCTGGACCGGCAGATCGCGAAGGTCGACACGCTCTACGTGCCCAACACCACGTACACGCCCAACGCGAAACTGCGCTACTCCCGCGTGTCGGACGTCCGCGCGGCCTTCACCAGGAGCACCTACAGCAAGCCGTCGTGCGTCGACAACGGCTCTCCCAAGTCCCACCGCTTCATCTGCACCGGCAAGATCACCGCGCGCCTCGGAGACGCGAACAACGCGGACAAGGTCTTCCAGGACATGTCGGAAACGGTCGACTCCTTCCTCCTGGACCGGGCCGTGCGCGGCGGCAACAACCTGGCCGACATGAACTGCTCCTTCGGGACGGTCGACATCTGGGCCAACAAGACGGGCGGCACCTCCACTTACACCTGTGAGGGTCCCCTGCGCAGCTGACGTCCTCTGCGCGCCCGACTCCAGGGGCCGGGGCGACTCCGACCGCCCCGGCCCCTGGTCACCTCCGGCCCCCGCAACTC
>NZ_JBJHPC010000844.1:0-2262 GCF_045257485.1 Streptomyces sp. YS-3
CCCGTCGGCACCGGTGGCCCCCTGCGCCGCTACAAGGTCCTCGTCGAGGACGGCGTCGACGTCTCGCCCGCTCAGGCCGCCACCGAGATCCAGGCGATACTCGCCCACCCCCGCGGCTGGGCCGCGCACGGTCGCGCCCGGTTCCAGCTGGTCTCCGGCGACGGCGGTGCCGACGTGACGATAAAGATCGCCACCCCCGCCACCACCGACAGGCTGTGCGCGGCCAACGGAGACACCCACGGCGAGCTGAACTGCGAGGTCGCCGACGGTGTGGTGGTCAACCTCAAGCGGTGGGTCAAGGGCTCGCCGCAGTACGACGGGCCGGCCGCCGAGTACCGGCATCTGATCATCAACCACGAGGTCGGCCACCTGATCGGCTTCCGTCAGCACATGGCCTGCCCGGGCCCGGGCAAGCCCGCCCCGGTGATGCAGCAGCAGATCAAGGGCCTGAACGGCTGCAAGTCCAACGCCTGGCCGTACACCCAGGCGGGCAGCTTCGTGGAAGGCCCGTCCGTGCCCTGACGACCGGGGAGGGGGCGTGTTTATGATGCGGGTGGGGACCGGGGCTCCGATGCCGATGAAGGAAGGGGCGGACCGCTACCCGGACACGTCGAGGAGACAGCGATGTCATCAAAGATGTCCGAACCGGCCGACGCCCCCCATCTGGACTTCGCGGGCACGACTCCGTACGAGGACTACGTCCAGGCGGACGTCCTCACCCACCTCCAGCACCTGCGCTCGGACGACCCCGGCGAGATGGTCTTCCTGGTCACCACCCAGGTCATGGAGCTGTGGTTCACGGTCATCGTCCACGAGTGGGAGACCGCCACGCGCGCGTTGCGCGAGGACCGCGTGCAGGTGGCCGTGGACGCGCTCAAGCGGTCCGTACGCGAGCTGGAGGCGCTCAACGCGTCCTGGACGCCGCTCGCCCAGCTGACCCCGGCGCAGTTCAACTCCTACCGCTCGGCGCTCGGCGAGGGCTCCGGCTTCCAGTCCGCGATGTACCGGCGGATGGAGTTCCTGCTGGGCGAGAAGTCGGCGTCGATGCTGGTGCCGCACCGGGGCGCGCCGCGCGTTCACGCCGAGCTGGAGAAGGCGCTCCAGGAGCCCAGCCTGTACGACGAGGTGCTCGCCCTCCTCGCCCGCCGGGGGCACGCCGTCCCGGCCGCGGTCCTGGAGCGCGACCTGTCCCAGCGGTACGAGCCCTCCCCCGAGGTCGAGGCCGTCTGGGCGGAGCTCTACACCGGGGACCAGAACGGGGAACTCGTACGCCTGGGCGAGGCGTTGACCGATGTGGGCGAGCTCGTGTGGCGCTGGCGCAACGACCATCTGGTGGCGACGAGGAGAGCGATGGGCGCGAAGACCGGCACGGGCGGCTCCGCGGGCGTGGCCTGGCTGGAGAAGCGTGCCACGAAGAGCGTGTTCCCCGAGCTGTGGACGGCGCGCAGCCATGTCTGAGTCGCTGGCCGCCAAGGCCGCGGCGCTGGACGCCGCAGACGAACTCGCCAAGCACCGCGAGCTGTTCGCCCTCGACGACACCACGGTCTACCTCGACGGGAACTCGCTGGGCGCGCTGCCCCGCCACGTCCCGGCGCGGATGCAGGAGGTCATCACCCGCGAGTGGGGTGAGCTGCGCATCCGCTCCTGGGACGAGAGCGGCTGGTGGACGGCGCCGGAGCGGATAGGCGACCGGATAGCGCCGATCGTCGGCGCCGCGCCGGGGCGCGTCGTGGTGGGTGACTCCACGAGTGTGAACATCTTCAAGGCCCTGGTGGCGGCGGTGCGCCTGGCACCCTCCGACCGGGACGAGATCCTCGTCGACGCGTCCACGTTCCCGACGGACGGGTACGTGGCGGGGTCCGCGGCGCGGATGACCGGCCGGTCCGTCCGGGCGGTCGCGCCCGGCGAGATGGCGTCGGCGCTGGGTCCGCGCACGGCGGCGGTCCTGGTCAACCACGTCGACTACCGCACGGGCCGGCTGCACGACCTGCCCGGCATCACCGCCGCGGCGCACGCGGCGGGCGCGCTCACCGTGTGGGACCTGTGCCACAGCGCGGGCGCGCTGCCGGTCGGCCTCGACGCGCACGGGGTGGACTTCGCGGTCGGCTGCACCTACAAGTACCTGAACGGGGGGCCGGGTTCGCCGGCGTATCTGTACGTACGGGGCGACCACCAGCCCTCGTTCGACTCCCCCCTGCCCGGCTGGAACTCGCACGAGGACCCCTTCGGGATGCGGGCGGAGTACGTGCCGGGGGCGGGCGC
>NZ_JBJHPC010000845.1:0-2230 GCF_045257485.1 Streptomyces sp. YS-3
CTCCCGCGGCCCACCGCCGGGGCGCACCCGCCGGGGCGGGCCGCGGGAGTGGGCGCGATTCGCGGCCGTGCGGTCGTAGGCTGCCGCCATGTGCGGAATCGTCGGGTACGTGGGAGCGCAGTCAGCGCTCGATGTTGTCATCGCCGGACTGAAGCGGCTCGAATACCGGGGCTACGACTCGGCCGGGGTCGCCGTCCTCGCCGACGGCGGGCTGGCCGCGGCCAAGAAGGCCGGCAAGCTCGTCAACCTGGAGAAGGCCCTGGTGGACCGGCCGCTGCCGAGCGGCTCCACCGGCATCGGGCACACCCGCTGGGCCACCCACGGCGGGCCGACCGACGCCAACGCCCACCCGCACCTCGACAACGCGGGCCGGGTCGCGGTCGTCCACAACGGGATCATCGAGAACTTCGCGGCGCTGCGGGCGGAGCTGGCGGAGCGCGGCCACGCGCTGGCCTCCGAGACGGACACCGAGGTCGTCGCGCATCTGCTGGCCGAGGCGTACTCCTCCACGGAGGACCTGGCCGAGGCGATGCGGCAGGTGTGCAGGCGGCTCGACGGGGCGTTCACGCTGGTCGCGGTGCACGCCGACGAGCCGGACGTGGTGGTCGGGGCGCGGCGGAACTCCCCGCTGGTGGTGGGCGTTGGAGAGGGTGAGTCCTTCCTCGCCTCGGACGTGGCCGCGTTCATCGCCCACACGCGGTCCGCGATCGAGCTGGGCCAGGACCAGGTCGTGGAGCTGCGGCGGGACGGTGTGTCGGTCACCGACTTCGACGGGGCTCCCGCACAGGTGCGGTCGTACCACGTGGACTGGGACGCGTCGGCCGCGGAGAAGGGGGGCTATGACTACTTCATGCTCAAGGAGATCGCCGAGCAGCCCAAGGCCGTGGCCGATACGCTGCTCGGCCGGATCGACGCCGCGGGTTCGCTGACGCTCGACGAGGTCCGTATCCCGGCGGCGGAGCTGCGCGAGGTCGACAAGGTCGTGATCGTCGCGTGCGGTACGGCGTACCACGCGGGCATGATCGCCAAGCTGGCGATCGAGCACTGGACGCGGATCCCCTGCGAGACGGAGCTCGCCAGCGAGTTCCGCTACCGCGACCCGATCCTCGACCGGCGCACGCTGGTGATCGCGATCTCGCAGTCCGGCGAGACCATGGACACCCTGATGGCGCTGCGGCACGCGCGCGAGCAGGGCGCGAAGGTGCTGGCCATCTGCAACACCAACGGGTCGACGATCCCACGCGAGTCGGACGCGGTGCTGTACACGCACGCGGGCCCGGAGGTCGCCGTCGCGTCCACGAAGGCGTTCCTGACCCAGCTGGTCGCCTGCTACCTGGTCGCCCTGTACCTGGGGCAGGTGCGCGGGACGAAGTGGGGCGACGAGATCCGGGCGGTGATCCGGGACCTGGCGTCGATCGCGCGCGACGTCGACCAGGTGCTGGAGACGATGGAGCCGGTGCGGGAGCTGGCGCGGTCGCTGGCGGCGAAGAACACCGTGCTGTTCCTGGGCCGCCATGTGGGCTATCCGGTGGCGCTGGAGGGCGCGCTCAAGCTCAAGGAGCTCGCCTATATGCACGCGGAGGGGTTCGCGGCGGGCGAGCTCAAACACGGCCCGATCGCGCTGATCGAGCCGGATCTGCCGGTGGTGGTGGTCGTGCCGTCGCCGCGCGGCCGTTCGGTGCTCCACGACAAGATCGTGTCGAACATCCAGGAGATCAGGGCGCGGGGGGCGCGGACGATCGTGATCGCGGAGGTCGGCGACGAGACGGTGGTGCCGTACGCGGACCATCTGATCCGCATCCCCGCCACGCCCACGCTGCTCCAGCCGCTGGTCGCCACGGTCCCGCTCCAGGTCTTCGCCTGCGAGCTGGCCACGGCGCGCGGCAACGAGGTGGACCAGCCGCGCAACCTCGCGAAGTCGGTCACGGTCGAATGATCATCGGGGTGGGGATCGACGTGGCCGAGGTCGAACGTTTCGGCGAGTCGCTGCGGCGCACGCCGGGGCTGCTCGACCGCCTGTTCGTGGAGGAGGAGCTGCTGCTGCCGAGCGGGGAGCGCCGCGGGACGGCGTCCCTGGCGGTCCGCTTCGCGGCGAAGGAGGCCCTGGCGAAGGCCCTGGGCGCCCCGGCCGGGCTGAGCTGGACGGACGCGGAGGTGTACGTGGAGGAGAGCGGCCAGCCGCGGCTGCGGGTACGGGGGAGCGTGGCGGCCCGGGCGGAGGCGCTGGGGG
>NZ_JBJHPC010000846.1:0-2227 GCF_045257485.1 Streptomyces sp. YS-3
GCCCCCGCGTCCTCCTCGCCCCACGGGCTGCGCGCCCAGTCCGCCAGCAGTCCGGGAGCGCCCCGCTCGATCACGGCCGCGCGCACCTGGGCGGCGAGCCGGGACCGTATCCGTACCACCGCGGGCGCCTGCGAGGAGGGCAGCAGGGGGCCCGCGTACGCGCCCGTCGCCGCTGCCACCGCCCCCGAGGCCAGACGCCGGGCGACCATGTCGAAGTCGGTGTCTACGGGGAGGGTGAGGCGGTACGGGCGGGAGGCGAGGAGGTCGGGGCCCAGGAGATGGCGCAGACGGGACAGTTCGGCGCGGACCGTCACCGGCGTCACGGACTCGTCCTCGTACAGGCCGATCAGCAGTTGATCACCCGTCAGGCCCTCGGGGTGGCAGGCGAGCAGGATCAGGATTTCGCTGTGGCGACGGCTCAGGCGCACTTTACGTCCCAGGGCGACCAGCAGCGCCTCGTCCCGGCCGAGGGCGCTCAGCTCCATCGTGTCGCCGGTCGGCGGCGGGGCGAGCAGGGCGAGCTCCCCCTCCGCCGCACGCGCCACCGCCTGGACGAACGCGAGGCTGTGCGGGTGCGCGAGGCCGTCGCCGCCGGTGATGTCCACGGCGCCGAGCAGCCGTCCCGTACCCGGGTCGTGGAGTGGGGCCGCCGCGCACGTCCAGGGGTGCACCGGGCGCCGGAAGTGCTCGGCGGAGAAGACCTGTACGGCCCGGTCCTCTGTCAACGCCGTGCCCGGCGCGTTGGTTCCCACCGCCGACTCCGCCCACCGGGCGCCCGGCACGAAGTTCATCGCGCCCGCCTTGCGCCGGGTTCCGGCATCGCCCTCGACCCACAGCAGCCGCCCCCGCGCGTCGCAGACCGCGACGAGGTGCTCGCCGTCCTTCGCGTACGCGCCCGTCAGCTCCCGTATCAACGGCATCGCGCGGGCGAGGGGGTGCCCGTCGCGGTATGCCGCCAGCTCGTCCTCGTCCAGCTCCAGCCCGGCCGTGCCGTCCGGATTCACCCGGGCGCGGGCCGAGCGCCGCCAGGACGCCGCCACCAGGGGGCGTACGGGCCGGACCACCCGTCCGGCCGACGTGAACGCCTCATGGGCGCGGCGCAGCTCACCGGTCCGCTCGGCGGGGTCCGCGCCGGCCTCCAGGGCGACCCAGGACGCGTACCGCGACTCGTACCGCGTATCGGTCAACCGGGCCTCCGGGCGGACGGTGTGGGTGGTGTGGGTGGTGTGGACGGGCGGGACCTGTCGGGACTGTCCATCGTCGGGCCGCCCCGCACACCCGGCAAGCCATCTCGCACCGACGGGGCTCGCACCGACGGTGACGCGCGCGTGGCGTGTCGGTCGCCTGCCGGTCAGGAGAAGTTGACGAGGCGGATGTACCGCACCCAGTCCCAGTTCGTCCCCGGATCGGTGTGGTCGCTGCCGGGCACCTGATAGTGGCCGATGATGTGCTCGCGGTCCTTGGGGATGCCGTAGCGGTCGCAGATCGAGGCGGTCAGGCGGGCCGACTCCTCGTAGAGCGCGTCCGTGAAGTAGGAGGGCTGGTCCACCCAGCCCTCGTGCTCGATGCCGATGCTGCGGGTGTTGTAGGCCCAGTTGCCCGCGTGCCAGGCGATGTCCCGCTCGCGCACCATCTGCGCGACATAGCCGTCGGCGGAGCGCACCACATAGTGGGCGGAGACCTTCTTCGCCGGGTTCTGGAAGATCTGGAGGGTGGTCGCGAACGACTCCTGGGTGACGTGGATGACCACCCGGTCGATGGCGTACGAGACCGGGCGCTGGGAGACGGTCGAGTTGGAGGTCGAGGCGGCGACCCAGTGCGCCAGCGGGTAATCGGTGTCGGCCACGGCCTCGGCTCGCGTCGCGGGGAAGAGCGCGCTCGCGGCCACGCTGGCGGCGGCGCCCTGGAGGAGTCTTCGGCGGTCCACGGGTAACGGAGCTCCTGTACGTCGTGTCTGCGTCGTATATGTGTCGATACGTCACGTTCAACCGGCAAGAACCTCGCCGAGGTTACGGTACGGCGAGGGGCGGGGGCGTGGAAGACAGGCGGCAGCGCGTGGCGTCGTCTGTGCGCGGGGCTGTGCGCCGCCACCACCCGGACGTCTTCCGTGCGCGCGGCGACTGACCGACTTTGGCGTAAATTCCGGGCAGGGGTCGCGAGATGAACCGTTTCCGTCCGACTCTGGAGGCTATGGCCACGCCCCCCGTACCTCCGCGCCCGACCGGGC
>NZ_JBJHPC010000847.1:0-2216 GCF_045257485.1 Streptomyces sp. YS-3
CCTCCGAGAGGAACCCCCTTGCCTTCGCGCCCCGTGCTCCGTGCCGTCGCCCTGGCCGCTGTCGTTCTCGCCTCCGGGCTCTCCGGGCAGGCCGGGGCGGCCGGGGCCGACACCGTCGTCGCCCCGGTCACGACCGAGGCCGTCTTCAACAACCCCGTCGGGACCGCCGCCGAGCAGCAGGCCGTCGTCGCGCGGCAGGTGGAGCTCATCGGCGGGGCGCCCGCGGGGGCGCGGATACGGCTCGCCATGTTCTACGCCGACGATCCCGCCCTGCCGGACGCGCTGGTCGCCGCCCATCGGCGGGGCGTCGAGGTGCAGGCGGTCTTCGACGAGAAGGCCGTGGGCATGGCCCCGTACAGGAGTCTGCTGGCCGAGCTCGGTGGGGACACCGCCAAGGCCTCGTGGGTGATGAGCTGCGGGGCCGGGCGCGGGTGTGTGGGGACGCGGGCGCTCGGGACCGTCGACGCCATCAACCACAACAAGTTCCTGCTGCTGTCGGAGACCGGGGGCACTCCGCACGTCGTCGTGCAGTCCTCCGCCAATCTGCACGCCGGCCGTGACGGCACCAAGGGGTGGAACAACGCCCTGGTGCTGGTGGGGAACGAGGGGATCTACTCCGCCTACAACGGGT
Organism: Streptomyces sp. YS-3; assembly: GCF_045257485.1. Lineage (NCBI taxonomy): Bacteria > Bacillati > Actinomycetota > Actinomycetes > Kitasatosporales > Streptomycetaceae > Streptomyces > Streptomyces sp. YS-3. The sequence continues at coordinate 632 of NZ_JBJHPC010000847.1, forward strand.
ACTTCGACGACCTCAGGGCGCGCCGCGCCAACAACGACTACTACAGCACCGGGCGGCCCCCCGTCGCCTCCGGCAACGCCAAGGCGCACTTCTATCCGCGCGCCGAGAGCAACGGCTCGCCCTACGACGATCCGTCCGAGGACACCGTCGCCACGGTGCTGGACAACGTGAAGTGCTTCGGGAACTCCACGTACGGCACGAGCGACAACCACCGCACCCGCATCCGGGTCGGCATGACCATCTTCAGCCGGCCCTACCTCGCCGAGCGGCTCGCCGAGCTCGACGCCCAGGGGTGCTACGTGGAGGTGTCCGAGACGTACAACCCGGACAGCGCGCTGGAGAAGCAGTCGCTGGAGACGCTGCTGAAGAAGACGTCCAGTGTGTACGGCGGGGTCATCACCAAGTACTACTGCCAGGCCGACTCCACCTGGATCCACGACAAGTACCTGCTCGTGGAGGGGAACTACTACAACACCCCGGACCGCAAGGTGCTGTGGACCGGCAGCCACAACTGGAGCGGGAACTCGCTGCGGCAGAGCGACGAGACGATGCTCCAGCTGGAGGACGGCGGCGTCTTCGACTCCTACGTCGCCAACTTCAACAAGCTGCGCGCCGCCACCACCCACCAGCCCGCCAACGGCGCCCCGGCCACCTGCTGAGCCCCTCGGCAGGAGTGCCGCGCCCCGGTCCCCCCGGGGCGCGGCACCCGTACCGTCAGCGGCCCGAGCGGATCAGGGCCCGGACCATCCGGCACGTCGTGTCCGACGGCGGGTGCACACCGATCAGCTCCGCCGTGCTCCGTATCTTGCGGTTGGGCGCGTGCTCCGGCTGGTAGACCCCCGTGTCGAGCAGCGCGATGGCCAGGCGCATCGCCTTGAGGCGCCTGTTGTGCGTCTCGTACCACACCCGCGGGCGTCCGGCGGGCAGCGGCACCTTCTTCAGGGACATCAGGGACAGCTGTTGCGGGGCGCGCGACGTCAGTACGGCAGCGGCCATGGGCATCCTCCTGGGCTGTCGGGAACCCTCACGAACTGCCTCAATTTTACTGCCCACCACTGACAATCGCCGCTGCTCGGACGGCCTTTGACCAGGTCACAGGCGTACCGGCGGTACCGTGTCCCCCATGGAGATCTGGATCAACCCCGCCTGTTCCAAGTGCCGCAGCGCCGTCGACCTGCTGGACGCCGAGGGCGCCTCGTACACCGTCCGCCGCTACCTCGACGACGTGCCCTCCGAGGACGAGATCCGGGCCGTGCTCGACCGGCTCGGCCTGGAGCCGTGGGACATCACGCGCACCCAGGAGGCCGAGGCGAAGGAGCTCGGGCTCAAGGAGTGGCCGCGCGAGGACGCCTCCCGCGGGCGCTGGATCGCCGCGCTCGCCGCGCACCCGAAGCTCATCCAGCGCCCGATCATCACGGCGGACGACGGCACGGCGGTGGTGGGCCGCACCGAGGAGGCGGTACGGGACGCGCTCTCGCGGTGAGGTACTCCTCGCGGTGAGGCCCTCTCGCGGTGACGTCCTTTCGCCCTGACGCCCGGGGCCGGGCGCGCCCGGCCCCGGGCGTCAGGGCGAAAGGACGTCACC
>NZ_JBJHPC010000848.1:0-2193 GCF_045257485.1 Streptomyces sp. YS-3
CAGCCCGCCCACAGTCGCGCCACACAGGTGTGACAGCGGCCCTCGGGAGGGTCGGTGGCATGCGAACCGACATCTCCGTGGGCACCCTGCCGGCCCGTGAGCACCTGCCCGTCGGTGCGGCGGGCGGGCCCGTCCTCGACGTGGTGGTCCCCGTCCACAACGAGGAGAAGGACCTGGAGCCGTGTGTGCGCCGGCTCGGCGAGCACCTCGCCCGCACCTTCCCGTACGCGTTCCGGATCACCGTCGCCGACAACGCCTCCACCGACCGCACCCCCGAGGTCGCGGCGCGTCTGGCCCGGGAGATCGCGGGCGTACGCCATGTCCGGCTGGAGCAGAAGGGGCGCGGGCGGGCGCTGCGGGCCGTGTGGTCGGCCTCGGACGCGCCCGTGCTCGCGTACATGGACGTCGACCTCTCGACCGATCTCAACGCGCTGCTCCCGCTGGTCGCCCCGCTCATCTCGGGCCACTCCGACCTCGCGATCGGCTCCCGGCTCAGCCGGGCCTCGCGGGTGGTGCGCGGGCCCAAGCGGGAGTTCATCTCGCGCGCGTACAACCTGATCCTCAAGTCCTCGCTCGCGGCGCGCTTCTCGGACGCGCAGTGCGGCTTCAAGGCGATACGCCGAGAGGTGGCGGAGCGGCTGCTGCCGATGGTGGAGGACACCGGCTGGTTCTTCGACACCGAGCTGCTCGTGCTCGCCGAGCGGGCCGGGCTGCGGATCCACGAGGTGCCGGTGGACTGGGTCGACGACCCGGACTCGACCGTCCACATCGTGCGGACAGCGGCCGACGACCTCAAGGGCGTGTGGCGTATCGGGCGCGCCCTGGCCGTCGGCGCGCTCCCCCTGGACCGGCTCGCGCGCCCGTTCGGCGACGACCCGCGCGACCGCGCGATCAGCGGCGTCCCGGGCGGTCTCGCCCGGCAGCTCGTCGGCTTCTGCGTGGTCGGCGCGCTCTCCACCCTCTTCTACCTCGGCCTCTACTCGCTCTTCCGGGCCGGCACCGGCCCCCAAGTGGCCAACGCCGCCGCCCTGTTGGTCTCGGCCGTCGCCAACACCGCCGCCAACCGCCGGCTCACCTTCGGCGTACGGGGGCGGGAGCGCGCGATGCGCCACCAGGCGCAGGGGCTCGCCGTGTTCGCGATCGGGCTCGCCCTGACCAGCGGGTCCCTCGCGGCGCTGGGCGCGGCGGGCGGAGATCCCTCGCACTCCACCGAGCTGGCCGTCCTGGTGGCGGCGAACCTGGCCGCCACCGTGCTGCGCTTCCTGCTCTTCCGCGCCTGGGTCTTCCCGGACCGCGCCACCCCGTTCCCCCACCAGAAGGACGCCACCCGATGACCACGACCTCCTGTCCGGCCGACGCGCGCGAGGGGGTCGCCGCGGCCCGCCCCGGGGCCGCCGCCGTCCGGCTGTGGCGCGGGCGCCCCACCGACCCGGCCTGGGTACGCCCCGCCTTCCTCGGCCTCCTCCTGCTCACCCTCCTCGGCTACCTCTGGAACCTCAGCGCCTCCGGCTACGCCAACTCCTTCTACTCGGCGGCCGTCCAGGCGGGCGGCGAGAGCTGGAAGGCGATGTTCTTCGGCTCGCTGGACTCCGCGAACGCCATCACCGTCGACAAGCCCCCGGCCGCGCTGTGGCCGATGGCGCTCTCGGTGCGGCTCTTCGGACTCGGTTCCTGGCAGATCCTGCTGCCCGAGGTCCTGATGGGCGTCGGCACGGTGGCGGTGCTGTACGCGGCGGTGCGGCGCCGGTTCAGCCCGGCGGCGGGGCTGATCGCGGGCGCGGTGCTCGCCCTCACCCCGGTCGCCGCGCTGATGTTCCGCTTCAACAACCCGGACGCGCTGCTCGCCCTGCTGATGACCGTCACCGTCCACTGCGTGCTGCGCGCGCTGGAGGACGCGCGGACGAAGTGGCTGGTGTGGGCGGGCGTGGCCGTCGGCTTCGCGTTCCTGACCAAGACCCTCCAGGCGTTCCTGATCCTGCCGCCGCTCGCCCTGCTGTACGCGGTGTGCGCGCCGACGGCCGTGCGCAGGCGGCTCGGCCAGCTCGCCCTGGCCGGGCTCGCGGCCGTGGTGTCCGGCGGCTGGTGGGTGGCGGTGGTGGAGCTGTGGCCCGCCTCCTCGCGCCCGTACATCGGCGGCTCGCAGCACAACTCCTTCCTGGAGCTGACCTTCGGCTACAACGGACTCGGCCGGAT
>NZ_JBJHPC010000849.1:0-2192 GCF_045257485.1 Streptomyces sp. YS-3
GCTCCACGGGGGCGGGCGCCGCCGCGTCCCCGACGACCCGCGCCGCGTCCGTGTCGGCGGCGCCCGCCCCCGTGGAGCCGGTGCGCAGCGCGGCCGTGGAGGCCGACGGCTCCCACTGCTTGCCGCGCTTGCCCGCGTCCATCGCCTCGTTGGCGAGCCGGTCCGCGTGCTTGTTCTTCTCGCGCGGGATCCACTCGTACGTGACCTGCCCGGCCGGCAGGATCCGGGCGGCCTCGGCCGCGAGCGGCTTCATGTCGGGGTGCTTGATCTTCCAGCGGCCCGACATCTGCTCGACGACCAGCTTGGAGTCCATCCGGACCCGTACCTTGGCCGCCGGGTCCAGGGCCTTGGCGGCCTTGAGCCCGGCGATCAGGCCCTTGTACTCGGCGACGTTGTTGGTGGCGACACCGATGTACTCCGCCGCCTCGGCCAGCGTCTCGCCGGTCACCGGGTCCAGGACCACCGCGCCGTAACCGGCCGGTCCCGGGTTGCCCCGGGAGCCGCCGTCGGCCTCGACCACGAACTGCCGCACTACAGGCCCGACTCCGCCGTACGGACCAGGATGCGGTTGCAGTTGCCGCACCGCAGCACGGTGTCCGGGGACGCCGCCTTCACCTCGTTGACCTCGGTGATGTCGAGCTCCAGCCGGCAGCCCTCGCACTTGCGCTGGTAGAGCCGGGCCGCGCCGACGCCGCCCTGCTTCTCGCGCAGCTTGTCGTAGAGCTTCAGCAGGTCGGCCGGGACGACGGCGGCGACGACCTCGCGCTCCTTGGCGACCTCGACGGCCTCCGCGTCCAGCTGCTGGACGGCGGCGTCGCGGCGGGCCGTGGCGTCGTCGGTCTTCGACTGGACGGAGGAGACCCGCTCGGTCAGCTCGGCGACCCGCTCCTGGGCGGACTCACGGCGCTCCATGACCTCCAGGACCACGTCCTCCAGGTCGCCCTGGCGCTTGGCCAGCGAGGCGATCTCGCGCTGGAGCGACTCCAGGTCCTTGGGCGAGGAGACGGCGCCCGAGTCCAGGCGCTGCTGGTCGCGGGCGGCGCGCTGGCGGACCTGGTCGACGTCCTGCTCGGCCTTGGTCTGCTCGCGGGCGGTGTCGCTCTCCTCGGTCTGCGCGGCGACCAGCAGGTCGCGCAGCTGCGTGAGGTCCTTGGTGAGCGACTCGATCTCGGCGTGCTCGGGCAGCGACGCCCGCTTGTGGGCGAGCTGCGACAGGCGTGCGTCGAGGGCCTGTACGTCGAGGAGGCGGATCTGGTCGGCGGGCGCGGCGTTCAGTTGGGGGCTCCAGAAGAGTGGTGGGATGACCAGGGGTCGGTGACCGTCTTCGAGACGTGGACCCGCAGGTCCCAGCCATGGCGGTCGGAAATCTCGTCGAGCTGTGCGGCGGCCTGCTCGCACCAGGGCCACTCGGTGGCCCAGTGGGCGGCGTCGATCAGGCCCAGCGGGCCCGAAGAGCCCGAAGAGCCGGAAGAGCCGGAAGAGCCGGAAGAGGAGGACACCGCCTGGGTGGCCTCCGACACCGGGTGGTGGCGCAGGTCGGCGGTGAGGAAGGCATCGGCTCCCGACGCCCGTACGGCGTCGAAGAGGGAGTCGCCCGAGCCGCCGCTGACCGCGACGGTCCGCACCGGGGCCCCGGGGTCGCCGGCGACCCGGATGCCCTGCGCGGTGGCGGGCAGCCGGGCGGCGGCGCGGGCGGCGAACTCGCCCAGCGTCATCGGGTGGTCCAGCTCGCAGATCCGGCCCAGGCCCCGGCGCCCCGAGGGGTCCGTGGCGTCGGGCACGAGCGGCCCGACGACCCGGATGTCCAGGGCGCCCGCGAGGGCGTCGGAGACGCCGGGGTCGGCGGTGTCGGCGTTGGTGTGGGCGACGTGCAGCGCGATGTCGTGCTTGATCAGGGTGTGCACGGCCCGGCCCTTGAAGTGGCCGGCCGCGACCGTCGTCGTCCCGCGCAGATAGAGCGGGTGGTGGGTGACGACCAGGTCGGCGCCGAGCTTCACGGCCTCGTCCACGATCTCCTGGACGGGGTCGACGGCGAACAGCACCCGCCGGACCTCGGCGTCGGGGTCGCCGCAGACGGTGCCGACCGCGTCCCATCCCTCGGCCCGCTCGGGCGGCCAGAGGGCGTCGAGTGCGGCGATGACTTCAGACAGACGGGGCACGGGGACAGGTTACCCGCGCTCCGGGCCCCGCCC
>NZ_JBJHPC010000850.1:0-2186 GCF_045257485.1 Streptomyces sp. YS-3
GCCCGCAGGACCCGACCGACAAGTACCCCCGGCCCGATCTGCCCCAGCAGGACCAGCAGCACCCCGGCTGGACCGGCCCGATGGACCCGCCGCCGGACCACGGTGAACAGTCGTACCGGGGCAGTGGTCTCCTGACCGACCGCAAGGCGGTCCTGACCGGCGGCGACTCCGGCATCGGGAGGGCGGTCGCCCTCGCCTACGCGCGCGAGGGCGCCGATGTGCTCTTCACCCACCTCCCGGAAGAGGAGGAGGACGCGCGCGAGACCGTGCGTCTGGTGGAGGAGGCGGGACGCCGGGCCGTGGCGGTGGTCTGCGACATCCGCGAGGAGCGGCAGTGCCGTGACCTCATCGACCGGGCGGTCGCCGAGTTCGGGCGCATCGACGTACTGGTCAACAACGCGGCGTATCAGATGGCGCAGTCCGACGGCATCGAAGCCATCACCACCGAGCAGTTCGACCGGGTCCTGCACACCAACCTGTACGGCATGTTCTGGCTGACCAAGATGGCGGTGCCGCACATCCCGTCGGGCGGATCCGTCATCAACACCACCTCGGTCCAGGCCTACCAGCCCAGCCCCCATCTGCTCGACTACGCCATGACCAAGGGCGCGATCGTCACCTTCACCAAGGGCCTGGCGCAGATGCTGGCCGAGCGCGGGATCCGGGTCAACGCCGTCGCGCCGGGACCGGTGTGGACGCCGCTCATCCCGGCGACGCTGCCGGACACCGCCGAGTTCGGCAAGCAGGCTCCGCTCGGGCGGCCCGCGCAGCCCGCCGAGATGGCACCGGCGTATGTGTTCCTCGCGTCCGAGCACGCCAGTTTCATCACCGCCGAAATCCTGAACGCCACCGGCGGCTCGCCGCTTCCCTAGTGCCGCGGCACTAGCCCCGGCGCGTGGACCGGTCGGGATACGGCGGACGGGACGCGCGGCCCTTCCCGTCGCCGTCGGCCGGGGAGCGCGCGCGAGTGACGGAGTGCGAACACGGGATGGAACGTTGAAAGATCTGCGCCAGGCCTCCCGCCAGTGGAGGCAGTGGGCAACCTGGGAGTGCGCGTCGGTGTTCCGGTCGGCGCGACGAGCGCTGGGCGGTCCGGGACCCGAGCGGGACACCGCCGTCCAGGCCCTCAAGGCAGCCGCGGCGGCGCTGATCGCCTGGGCGCTGGCGGGCTGGTGGTGGAAGGCGCCGATGGCGCTGCTGGCGCCCTGGACGGCGCTGCTGCTGGTGCAGAGCACCGTCTACCGGTCGCTGAAGACGGCGCTCCAGCAGTTCGTGGTCGTGGTGGTGGGTACGCTGCTGGCGGCCGGCGCCGGCCTGCTGATGGGCAACACCATGCTGGCCATGCTCGTCGTGCTCCCGGTGACGATGCTCTTCGGCTCGTACGCCCGGTTCGGCACCCAGGGCCTCAACGCGCCGACCGCCGCGCTGTTCGTCCTGGTCTACGGGACGTACTCGGGCTTCGCGATCGTCCACCGCTTCCTGGAGACGCTGCTCGGGGCGGTCATCGGGCTCACGGTCAACGCGCTCGTGCTGCCCCCGGTGCACTCCCGCAGCGTGCGCCACCTCCGCGCACGTCTGCCCGAGGAGAGCGCCGCGCTCCTGGACGCGGTCGCGGACGGGCTCGGTGACGGTGACTTCTCCCGCCAGGACGCCCAGGCCTGGCACGACCGGGCGCGGCGGCTCACCGACCATGTCACCGACCTGCGCACGGCCCGCCGTTGGTCGGACGAGAGCTACCGCTTCAACCCCGGCCACAAGCTGCGCCGCTCGGAACCGGCGCCGCCGGCCGCCGACTGGGACTTCGTCTGGGACCGGATCACGAGCCACGTCGAAGCGATCACCCGGACTCTTGCCGAGGCCCCCGAGGGACGGTCCGACGACGCGGTCCTGCCGGACCCGGCACCCGGCATCGTGGCCCGGCTGCTGCGCGCGGCCGGAGAGGTGTGCGCGCTCGACGACACGGCCGAGCGCCGCCCGGCCCACGAGGCGGGGGACGGCGAGGAGGAGCCCGGTGAGCGCGACCGCGAGCGGCGCGAGGCACTGCGCGGCGCGTACACCGCGCAGAGCGAGCTGACCTCACTGTTCCGCGAGCGCGGCGACGCACGGCAGGACGTACTCGCGGCCGTCACTGCGGACACGATCCGGCTGCTCGCGGATCTGTCGACGGTCGCGGGAGGGGGCTCGGA
>NZ_JBJHPC010000086.1:0-18155 GCF_045257485.1 Streptomyces sp. YS-3
CGCTCCCGCCTCGTCCGCTCCCGCCTCGTCCGCCGCGCCGAGCCGGGCGGACCTGCTCGACTTCGTCCGCCGCACGGCCGCCGACACCTCGCTCGTCTCCTCCCTGCCGCTCGATCCGCAGGGCAGGACCTGGATCCGGCTGGATGGGCCCGGCGGCAGCGAGGCGTGGCTGATCGGCTGGCCGCCCGGCACCGGCACCGGCTGGCACGACCACGGGGGCTCGCACGGCGCGTTCGCCACGGCCGCCGGAACGCTCCGCGAGGACTCGCTGGCGGCGAGGCTGCCGGCGGAGGGGTGGAAGACGCTGGAACTCGCCGAGGACCTCGACCGTTCACGTAACGTCGGGGCCGGTGAGGGGCGGGCTTTCGGACCCCACCATGTGCACGAGGTCCGGAACGAGTCGACGACCCGGCACACGGTCTCGGTGCACGCCTACTATCCGCCGCTGCCCCTGATCCGGCGTTTCAGCCGTACCGGCGCGGTGCTGCGGCTGGAGCACGTCGAGCGCCCGGAGGACTGGAGTTGAGCGAACGACCGGTGGGAGTCGACGAGTTGCTGGACCGCGTCCGCGAGGGCCTGGACCGGGTCGCGCCTCGGGAGGCGCACGACGCCGCGCGGGCGGGCGAGGCGCTCCTGGTCGACATCCGGTACGCGTCGCTGCGCGAACGCGACGGTCTGATCCCGGGGGCGCTCGTCGTCGAGCGCAACGAGCTGGAGTGGCGGCTCGACCCACGGGGCAGCCACCGCGTCCCGGAGGCCACGAGCCACGACCTGCGGATCGTGGTGATCTGCAACGAGGGCTACGCCTCGTCGCTGGCCGCCGCCTCCCTGCACCAGTTGGGGCTGCTCCGGGCGACGGACCTGGTCGGCGGATTCCAGGCGTGGCGCGCGGACGGACTACCGGTGACGACGCCCACGTGAGGACCGCTGCCGGCGGGCGGCGGGGCGGGTTTAAGGCCTGCGACCGGCCGACCGGCCCGGCACCATCCGTCCGACCGGTACGCCTCGTCAGCGCGTGCCGCGCGAGAACGCCCGGCCCGGCCCGCCCTTCCCGTCCGCACGCTCGTGCGTACGCCCCCGTGCGTACGTCTGTCCGCACTGCCCGTCAGAACGGCTCGTACAAGTCATCCGCCGTCTCGCCCTCGGCCTCCAGGGCCTGGCGCACGACCCGCAGGGCCATGCCTTCCGGGTAGCCCTTGCGGGCCAGCATCCCGGCGAGGCGGCGGATGCGGCGGTCGCGGTCCAGGCCCTGGGTGGAGCGGAGCTTGCGGGCCACCAGCTCCCGCGCGGTCTCCTCCTCCTGGTCGGAGTCGAGCTGCCCGACGGCCTCGTCGACGACCGCCGAGTCCACGCCCTTGGTGCGGAGTTCCCGGGCGAGCGCCCGGCGGGCCAGGCCGCGCCCGTGGTGACGGGACTCGACCCAGGCGTCCGCGAACGCCGCGTCGTTGATCAGTCCCACCTCCTCGAAGCGGGAGAGGACCTCCTCGGCGACCTCGTCGGGGATCTCGCGCTTCTTGAGGGCGTCGGCCAGTTGCTTACGGGTCCGGGGGGTCCCGGTGAGCAGGCGCAGGCAGATCGCCCGCGCCCGCTCGGCCGGGTCCTGAGGCGCCGGTTCCCTCTCGGGCCCCGGCGAGCCGACGCCGTCGCCGAATCCCTCCGGGCCGGCCCGTCGGGAGCCGGCCCGCTTCGGGCCCGGCCGCGCGGACCGGGCCCGGTCGGGGCCCGTCCCGTCCGGCTCGGCCCATTCGGTCCTGCGTGTCATGGTCTAGCTCTTGGCGGCGGTGGCCTTGGCCGTCTTGGCCTTGGTGGCCGGGGCGGGCACGGATGCCGCCTCCGCCTCCGAGGCCGCACCGGCCGCGTCCACGGCGGGCTCGGCCTTCGGCTCCTCGGGCCGGACGCCGACGCCCAGCTTCTCCTTGATCTTCTTCTCGATCTCGTTGGCGAGGTCGGGGTTGTCCTTCAGGAAGTTGCGGGCGTTCTCCTTGCCCTGGCCGAGCTGGTCGCCCTCGTACGTGTACCAGGCGCCGGCCTTGCGGACGAAGCCGTGCTCGACGCCCATGTCGATCAGGCCGCCCTCGCGGCTGATGCCCTGGCCGTAGAGGATGTCGAACTCGGCCTGCTTGAAGGGCGGCGCGACCTTGTTCTTGACGACCTTGACCCGGGTGCGGTTGCCGACCGCGTCGGTGCCGTCCTTCAGGGTCTCGATACGGCGGATGTCGAGGCGCACCGAGGCATAGAACTTCAGGGCGCGGCCACCGGTGGTGGTCTCCGGCGAGCCGAACATCACACCGATCTTCTCGCGGAGCTGGTTGATGAAGATCGCGGTGGTCTTGGACTGGTTCAGCGCGCTGGTGATCTTCCGGAGCGCCTGGCTCATCAGCCGGGCCTGGAGACCCACGTGGGAGTCGCCCATCTCGCCCTCGATCTCCGCGCGCGGCACCAGGGCCGCGACGGAGTCGATGACGATCAGGTCGAGCGCGCCCGAGCGGACCAGCATGTCGACGATCTCCAGAGCCTGCTCGCCGTTGTCCGGCTGGGACAGGATCAGGTTGTCGATGTCGACGCCGAGCTTCTTCGCGTACTCGGGGTCCAGGGCGTGCTCGGCGTCCACGAAGGCCACCTGGCCGCCGGCCTTCTGCGCGTTCGCCACCGCGTGCAGGGTCAGGGTCGTCTTGCCGGAGGACTCCGGGCCGTAGACCTCCACCACTCGGCCGCGCGGCAGTCCGCCCACGCCGAGCGCCACGTCGAGCGCCGTCGACCCGGTGGGGATGACCTCGATGGGCTCATTCGGCCGCTCGCCCAGGCGCATCACCGCGCCCTTGCCGAATTGCCGTTCAATCTGTGCGAGCGCGGCGTCCAGCGCCTTCTCGCGGTCGGTTCCTGCCATGGGTTCCACCCGATTTGCTTGAGTCGATCGCTTCACGTCAAAGACGCTAACCCCTGCCACTGACAATGGGCCCCGGAGTCCCTCCCGCCTGTGGATAACCCCCACCGGAAACCCGGCGGAACCCAAGTGAACACAGGGCCGCGCTTCCATATGAATGGATGTTCGATTTTGGTGTCAAGCGCACCACGCGGCCCGGGCCGGGGCACCGCGTGACGCCCCGAGGAGGCGGCCGGAAGGGCCCCGGCCGCCCCCCTCAGACGCCGTCCGAGCCGCCCGACGCGGCCGGCTGCTCCGCCCGGTCCCGGCGCAGCGTCCGCCGTACACGCACCAGGGCGGAGTCTCCGACCCGCTCGCGCCGGCCGTGGACGCGCGGGTCGTCCATCACGTCGTAGCGCTTCACATAGGCGCCCAGGAACGCCTGGAGCGTCGCCACCGCGGGGATCGCGATCAGCGCGCCGACCGCTCCCATCAGGGCGGTGCCCGCGATGACCGAGCCGAAGGCGACCGCCGGGTGGATGTCGACCGTCCTGGCGGTGAGCTTGGGCTGCAGCATGTAGTTCTCGAACTGCTGGTAGACCACCACGAAGCCCAGCACCCACACCGCGTACCAGGGGTCGACGGTGAAGGCGATCAGCATGGGCAGCGCGCCCGCCAGATACGTGCCGATGGTGGGGATGAACTGCGAGACCAGCCCCACCCAGACCGCGAGGACCGGGGCGTACGGCACGCCCAGGATCTGCAGCAGGACGTAGTGCGCGACTCCCGAGATCAGCGCCATCAGACCGCGCGAGTAGAGGTAGCCGCCGGTCTTGTCGACCGCGAGCTCCCAGGCGCGCAGCACCTCGGCCTGGCGGGAGGGCGGCAGCATGGAGCAGACCGTGCGCCGCAGCCGGGGCCCGTCGGCGGCGAAGTAGAACGAGAAGAGGAAGATCGTCAGCAGCCGGAAGAGGCCGCCCAGGACGGTGGCCGAGACGTCGAGCACACCGCTCGCGCTGTTCTGCACGTACTTCTGGAGCCAGTCCGAGTGCAGCAGGCTGTCCTGCACCTCGACCCGGGAGAGCTCGGTGTGGAAGTTCTGGTTGACCCAGCTGATCACCGAGTCGAGATACTTGGGGAAGTGCTCGACCATGTCGACGATCTGGCCCGCCAGCATCGAGCCGAGCAGCACGATGAACCCGGCCGTCACCAGGAAGACCGCGAAGAAGACGATGAAGGTGGCCAGGCCGCGGCGCATCCCGCGAGCCGACATCCGCCCGACGGCCGGTTCCACCGCGAGGGCGAGGAAGAACGAGATCAGCACATTGATCAGCAGCCCGATGAGCTGGTGGAAGGCCCAGTTGCCGAGCTGGAAGCAGGCGTAGAGGGCGAGCGCGAGCACCATGGCGCGCGGCAGCCACCGCGGCATGCGCACGGCGCCGCCGGTCCCGGGCACGGCCGGCGGCGGCCCGGCGGTCCCGGCGCCCGGAGCCGCCCCGGGCGCGGCCGGGACGTCGCGCGCCCCCGTGTGCGCGCCCGCGTCCTGCGGCGGGCGCCCGCCGTCCGTGGAACGCGGTTCGCCGTCGGAACGGGCTGTTTTCCCTGGTCCTCGGTCGTTCCCGGCCGGGCGGTCGGCCCGGTGGTCTGTCTGGGTGTCGCTCTCGTCAATGGGTGCCACCCGGCAAGTCTCGCCCATGCCCCGGACAGCCCGGGCCGTCAGCCCCGGATCGTCACCGCCTGTGCGCGGGCACGTCCATGGCGGTGCACACGGCCCGCCAGACGTCCTTGGTCTCCCAGCCCGCGTCGAGCGCCTCGTGCACGGTGCGATGGCCGAGTTCGGCGATCACATGGTCGCGCGCGAAGGAGTCGGCGTAGGCGGCGCCGAAGTGGTCGGCCATCCGCTCCCAGAAAATCGTCAACCGCATGACACCAGTATCCCGCCCCTGAGAGTGCAGCCGGGGCCGTCCGGCTCGACCGCGGCGCCGGGCGCCCTACGGTCGGACCATGGCCGGATCCGGAACATCACCCGCGACTGTCCGCACGTCCCGCGCGCCCCGCACACCGCTCGCCCGAGCCGAGCAGTTCGTCTGGCTGACGGCCCGGGTGCTGGAGCAGCGGCGGTTCGCGCACCACTTCCTCGGCGGCGGCGCCGACCCCGTGGAGACCGCACTCGCCGCCTACCAGAACGACGACGGGGGCTATGGGCACGCGCTGGAGCCCGATCTGCGCGGCCCCGTCAGCCAGCCGCTGCACACCGCGCACGCGCTGCGCGTCCTGGACTCCGTCGCCCGTGTGAGCGGGCGGGGGGCGGAACGGATCTGCGGCTATCTGACGGCGGTCTCGACGCGGGACGGCGCCCTGCCCGCGCTGCACCCGTCGGCGCGCGGCTACCCCGTGGCGCCGTTCGTACGGATCGTCGACGACCCGCCCAGCGAGCTGCTGGCCACGGGCCCGGTGGTCGGGCTGCTCCACCGCAACCAGGTGTGGCACGCCTGGCTCTTCCGGGCCACGGACTTCTGCTGGGCGGCCGTCGACGCCCTGGAGAAGTCGCATCCGTACGAGATCGAGGCGGCGGTCGCCTTCCTGGACGGAGCGCCGGACCGTGCCCGGGCCGAGGCGGCGGCCGACCGGCTCGGGCGCCTGGTGCGCGAGCAGCGGCTCGCGGTGCTCGATCCGGACCGGCTCGGGGACTTCCCGGTCGCCCCCGGATACGCACCGTCCGAGCACCACTTCCCGCACGACTACGCGCGCGTGCCCGAGTCCCTGGCCCGCCGCTGGTTCACGGACGAGGAGATGGCGCGCTCGCTCGACCACCTCACGGCCGAGCAGCAGGAGGACGGCGGCTGGCCCATCCACTGGAGCGAGTGGGCGCCCGGCACGGCTCTGGAGTGGCGGCCGATCGTGACGATCGAGGCGCTGCGTACCCTGCGCGCGCACGGCCGCGCGATCGGCTGACGCGGGGCGTACGGACATCCGCCCGCCCGCGGTGCGGGACGGGCGGACGTTCTCCGTACGGACCGCCGGGCAGAGCTCAGCCGCCCAGGGCCCGCGCTCCGGCCGTCACCAGGACGGCGGCGGCGACGATCACCAGGAAGGGGGCGCGCAGCATCAGGGCGACGGCCGCCGCCGCGAGACCCGCGCCCCGGGCGTCGAGGGCCAGGTGATGTCCGCTGCTGAAGGTCTGCTGGGCGGTGAGGGCGGCCAGCAGAGCCACCGGAAGCAGCGCGGAGAGCCGTCGCACCAGGGGCCGCTCCAGCGCCCCGGCGGGGACCAGGAGGCCGAGGAGCTTGACCAGGTAGCAACTGACGGCGGTGGCGGCGATGGCGATCCAGACGTTCAACGCCCCGCTCCCTTCGTGGAGTTCCCGTCGGCCGGGGCGGCGCCCGGAGTGGACCCGGGGCGCTTCGCCCCGTCCGCGCGCCCCTTCAGGACCAGCACGACGGGCGCGGCGAGCGCGGCCACCAGGACCGGCGCCCCGGCGGGCAGCACCGGCAGGAAGCCCAGGGCCAGCAGGACCGCGAGCCCGGCGGTGATCCGTTCCGTCGCGGTGGTGAGCATCGGCGCGAGCAGCGCCAGGAAGACGGCGGGGCTCGCCGCGTCCAGCCCCCAGGCGTCCGTGTCGCCGATCGCCTCCGCGCCCATGGCGCCGGCCAGGGTCGTCAGGTTCCACAGGACGTAGAGCGTGAGTCCGGTGACGGTGAAGCCGATCCGCGCGGCCCGGCGGGTGGGCTGGGCGAGGGTCACGGCGGTCGTCTCGTCGATGACCCACTGGGCGGCGAGGGGCCGCACCGCGCGCGGGAGTGCGAGCAGCTGCGACAGCCGCAGTCCGTAGAAGGCGTTGCGTACGCCCAGGAAGAACGCGCCGGCCGCCGCCGTGAACGGGTTGCCGCCCGCCGCGAGCGCGCCCACCAGGGCGAACTGCGAGGCCCCGGTGAAGACGAGCAGGCTGAGCGCGCACGTCTGCAGGAGGGTGAGTCCCGAGCCCGCCGAGGTGACGCCGAAGGCGAAGCCGGAGAGCCCGACGGCGATGCCGACGCCGAGGGCGTCCCTGACCACGGCGGAGTCCGGCTTGTGGGGGCCCTCGACGGCGGGGTCCGGCCCGGCACCCCTGCTGGGGGAGCTCGCGGGACGCGCGCCGTCGGGGCGTATGTCTGGGAGTGCTGACTGTTCTGCTGCCACGTCCCGGACGTTACGTGGGCGGGGCGCCCGCGTTCTTGTACGTTCTTGCGCGCTCCCTGCGGTACACGCCGGGGGTGACACCCACGATGCGGGTGAAGTGCCGGTTGAGGTGCGGCTGGTCGGTGAAGCCCACGGCCGCGGCGGCCTCGGCGGGCGCGGTCCCGGCCTCCAGGAGCAGCCTGGCGCGGCGGACGCGCTCGCCGGTGAGCCAGGTGTGCGGGGGCAGCCCGTACGCGCCCTTGAAGGCCCGCAGCAGGGCGAACGGGCTGGTCCCGAGGTCGCGGGCGAGCCGCTCCAGGGACGGCGGGTCGGCCAGGCGCTCTTCCAGGAGGGCGCGGGCGGACGCGGCCGTACGGGCGCCCGCCGATCCGGTGGTGCGCGCGGGCAGGGAGTGTCCGTGGCGGCGCAGCAGCCGGGCGACGGCGACGCGGAACACCGTGTCGGCGGCGAGCGCGTTGCCCTCCTCGGCCGCGCGGTGCACCTCCTGGATGAGCCGGGAGGTGTGCGGGTCCTCGACGATGGTCTCGGCGAATCCCACGGTCCCGCGCAGGGTGGTGACCTCGGCGGCGAGACCGGCGATCAGCTGCGGCGACGGGTAGAGCGTGGCGTACGTCCAGCCCTCGGGGACGCCGGCGTGGGCCGAGTGCGGCACCTCGGGGTTGATCATGACGACGGTGCCGGGGCGCGCCCGTACGGTCTCGCCGGGCAGGACCACGTCCTCGATCCCGCCGCGCACCGCCCCGAGGACGAAGCCCTCGTGGCTGTGGCGGGAGAACGAGTGGCTGACGTAGCGGGCGTGCAGCAGTTCGAGGCCCGGCAGCCCCGGGTACCGCCAGTGCCGTGCCCACTCCTCGGCCGCGCTCATATAGGCATTCTCGCAGCTCCGGGCCATTGTCAGTGGGTGGGTGCACGATGGGGACCATGGCAAGGACAGCGCTCGACTCCTTCTCTCCGGCGACCAGGGGCTGGTTCACGGGGGCCTTCACCGCGCCCACCGCCGCGCAGGAGGGTGCCTGGCGGGCGATCTCCGAGGGGTCGGACGTGCTGGTGGTGGCGCCGACCGGCTCGGGCAAGACCCTCGCCGCGTTCCTGGCCGCGCTGGACGGGCTGGCCGCGGCCCCGCCGCCGGCCGAGCCGAAGAAGCGCTGCCGGGTGCTGTACGTGTCACCGCTGAAGGCGCTGGCGGTCGACGTCGAGCGCAATCTGCGCTCCCCGCTCACCGGCATCCGCCAGGAGTCGGTGCGTCTGGGCATGCCGGAGCCGGAGGTGCGGGTCGGGATCCGGTCCGGCGACACCCCGCCCGCCGAGCGCCGCGCCATGTCGACCAGGCCGCCGGACATTCTGATCACCACCCCCGAATCGCTGTTCCTGATGCTCACGTCCTCCGCGCGCGAGGCGCTGTCGGGCGTCGAGACGGTGATCCTGGACGAGGTGCACGCGGTGGCGGGCACCAAGCGCGGAGCCCATCTGGCCCTGTCCCTGGAGCGGTTGGACGAGCTCCTGGCCAGACCGGCCCGCCGGATCGGTCTGTCGGCGACGGTCCGTCCGGTGGACGAGGTGGCGCGCTTCCTGTCGCCGCAGCGCAAGGTGGAGATCGTCCAGCCGCGCTCCACCAAGGAGTTCGACCTGTCGGTGGTCGTGCCGGTGCAGGACCTGGGAGAGCTGGGCGGCGCGCCGGCGGCCGACGCCGCCGAGGGCGCGGAGAAGCCGTCCATCTGGCCGCATGTGGAGGAGCGCATCGTCGACCTGGTGCAGGCGCACCGGTCGACGATCGTCTTCGCCAACTCCCGCCGGCTCGCCGAGCGGCTGTGCAACCGGCTCAACGAGATCGCGTACGAGCGGGCGACGGCTGCCGCGCTGGAGGCGGGCGAGTCCTCCGTGCCGCTCGGGGAAGCCCACTCCCCCGCCGAGGTCATGGCCCAGTCGGGAGCGGCCAAGGGCGCGCCGCCCGTCCTCGCGCGCGCCCACCACGGCTCGGTCTCCAAGGAGCAGCGCGCCCTGGTCGAGGAGGACCTGAAGGCGGGCCGGCTGCCCGCCGTGGTCGCCACGTCCAGTCTTGAACTGGGCATCGACATGGGTGCGGTGGACCTGGTCGTCCAGGTCGAGTCGCCGCCCTCGGTCGCCTCGGGTCTCCAGCGGGTGGGCCGCGCGGGCCACCAGGTGGGCGCGGTCTCCACGGGAGTGGTCTTCCCGAAGTACCGGGGCGATCTGGTCCAGTCGGCCGTGGTGACCGAGCGGATGCGTTCGGGAGCCATCGAGTCGCTGCGGGTTCCGTCCAACCCGCTGGACGTACTGGCGCAGCAGCTGGTCGCCATGACGGCGCTGGACAGTTGGCAGGCCGACGACCTGCTGGCCCTGGTCCGCCGGGCGGCGCCCTTCGCGGCCCTTCCGGAGTCGGCGTTCACGGCCGTCCTGGACATGCTGGCGGGCCGCTATCCCTCGGACGCCTTCGCCGAGCTGCGCCCGCGCGTGGTCTGGGACCGCGTGGCGGGGACGGTCACGGGCCGTCCCGGCGCGCAGCGCCTCGCGGTGACGTCCGGGGGCACCATCCCGGACCGCGGCCTCTTCGGCGTCTTCCTCGCGGGCTCCGATCCCAAGAAGGGCGGCGGCCGGGTCGGAGAGCTCGACGAGGAGATGGTCTACGAGTCGCGCGTCGGCGATGTGTTCACGCTGGGCACCACGTCCTGGCGGATCGAGGACATCACCCGCGACCGGGTGCTGGTCTCGCCCGCCCCCGGTGTGCCGGGCAGGCTGCCCTTCTGGAAGGGCGACCAGCTGGGCCGTCCGCTCGAACTGGGGCGCGCGCTGGGCGCGTTCCTGCGCGAGGTCGGCTCCCTGAGCGCCGAGGACGCGCGGTTGCGGCTGCTGAGCGCGGGCCTGGACGCCTGGGCGGCGGACAATGTGATCGCCTACCTCGACGAGCAGCGCCGCGCGTGCGGCCATGTCCCCGACGACCGCACCATCCTCGTGGAGCGGTTCCGCGACGAGCTGGGCGACTGGCGGGTCGTCATCCACTCCCCCTTCGGCGCCCAGGTGCACGCCCCCTGGGCGCTCGCCCTCGGCGCCCGCCTGGCCGAGCGGTACGGGATGGACGCCCAGGTCATGCACGCCGACGACGGCATCGTGCTGCGGCTGCCCGACGCGGATCTGATGGGCCTCGACCTGCTCGACCAGGACCCGGGCCACCTGGATTCGACGTTCGACAGCGAGCAGGCGCCGGTCGGGGCCGCGGACACCGTCTTCGACAAGGGCGAGATCGAGCAGATCGTCACCGAGCAGGTCGGCGGCTCGGCGCTGTTCGCCGCCCGCTTCCGGGAGTGCGCCGCGCGCGCGTTGCTGCTCCCCCGGCGCAACCCCGGCAAGCGCACCCCGCTGTGGCAGCAGCGCCAGCGGGCGGCCCAGCTGCTCCAGGTGGCGAGCGAGTTCGGCTCGTTCCCGATCGTCCTGGAGGCCGTCCGCGAGTGCCTCCAGGACGTCTTCGACGTGCCGGGTCTGACCGAGCTGATGGGTGACCTGGAGGCGCGCCGGGTCCGGCTGGTCGAGGTGACCACGCCCGAGCCGTCCCCTTTCGCGCGTTCGCTGCTCTTCGGTTATGTCGCCCAGTTCCTGTACGAGGGCGACTCACCGCTGGCCGAGCGGCGGGCCGCCGCCCTCTCGCTCGACTCCCATCTGCTGGCCGAGCTCCTCGGCCAGGCCGAGCTGCGCGAGCTGCTGGACGCGGAAGTCCTCACCGAGCTGGAGCAGGAGCTCCAGTGGCTCACCGAGGACCGCCGGATCAAGGACCTGGAGGGCGTCGCCGACCTGCTGCGGGTGCTGGGCCCGCTGACGGACGAGGAGCTGGTCGCGCGCGGCGCCGAGACGCCGTGGGCGCCGGAGCTCGCGTCCGCCCGGCGCGCCATCCGGGTGCGGCTCGGCGGCGTCGAGCACTGGGCGGCGATCGAGGACGCCGGGCGGCTGCGCGACGCGCTGGGCACGGCGCTGCCGGTGGGGGTGCCCGAGGCGTTCATGGAGCCGGTCAAGGACCCCCTCGGCGACCTCCTGTCGCGGTACGCGCGCACGCACGGCCCGTTCACCTCGGCCACGGCCGCCGCCCGGTTCGGCCTCGGCACGGCTGTCACCGAGGGCGCGCTGCAGCGGCTGGCGGCGAGCGGGCGGGTGGTCCAGGGCGAGTTCCACCCGGCGGGGCTCGGGCAGGAGTGGTGCGACGCGACGGTGCTGCGCCGGCTGCGGCGCCGTTCCCTGGCGGCGCTGCGCCACGAGCTCGAACCGGTGCCCCCGGCGGCGCTGGCCACCTTCCTGCCCCAGTGGCAGCACCTGGGGAGCAACAGCCTGCGAGGCATCGACGGCCTGGCGCGGGCCGTTGAGCAGTTGCAGGGCGCCGCCGTTCCCGCGTCCGCTCTGGAGAAGCTGGTGCTGCCGTCCCGGGTCTCCGACTACGGCCCCGGGATGCTCGACGAGCTCACCACCACCGGCGAGGTCCTGTGGGCGGGGGCGGGGGCGCTGCCCGGCAAGGACGGCTGGGTCTCCCTGTTCCTCGCGGACGCGGCGCCCCTGCTGCTGCCCCCGCCGCATCCCCTGGAGCTCACCGCGCTGCACGAGTCGGTGCTGACCGCGCTCGCTCCCGGGTACGGGCTGTTCTTCCGCCAGATCGCCGACCAGGTCCGCGCCACCACGCACCCGGAGGCGACCGACCCCCAACTCGCCGACGCCGTCTGGGACCTGGCGTGGTCGGGGCGGCTCACCAACGACACACTGGCCCCGCTGCGGGCGCTGCTGGGCTCGGGCCGCACCGCCGGGTCCACCGCGCACCGGGCCAAGCGGACCGTGCCGCGTGGGCGGTACGGGTCGCTGACGGCGGCGGCGCGGTCCGCCTCGCGCACCGGGCCGCCGACGGTCTCGGGGCGCTGGTCCCTGCTGCCCGCCCGCGAGCCCGACCCCACGCACCGGGCGCACGCCCTGGCCCGGACGCTCCTCGACCGCCACGGCGTGGTGACCAGGGGCGCGGTGGCGGCCGAGGGGGTCGAGGGCGGCTTCTCGGCCACGTACCGGATCCTGGCCGCGTTCGAGGACAGCGGGCAGGCGCGGCGGGGTTATGTGGTCGAGGGGCTGGGCGCGGCCCAGTTCGCGATGGACGGGGCGGTGGACCGGCTGCGGGCGGCGGCCACCGCGCGCGACCGCGCGGAGGCGCGTCCGACGCCGCGCGGGGTGGTGCTGGCGGCGGCGGACCCCGCCAACGCGTACGGGGCGGCTCTTCCGTGGCCCGAGCCGCCGTCCAAGGCCGGGCACAAGCCGGGCCGCAAGGCCGGGTCGATGGTGGTCCTGGTCGACGGTGAGCTCACGCTCTACATGGAGCGCGGCGGCAAGTCCCTGCTCGCATGGCCGCCGGAACCGGACGATCCGGCGCTGCTGGCGGCGGTGGAGTCCCTGGCGGGGGCGGCTCGGGCGGGGCGGCTGGGCACGGTGACCCTGGAGCGGATCAACGGGGAGGCCGCGCTCACGGCGCCGCTGGCACGGACGCTGGAGTCGGCGGGGTTCGTCCCGACGCCGAGGGGGTTGCGGCTGCGGCCTTGACCCCACCCGGGGCTCCCCGGGGCTGGTGCCCCGCGCCCCCTTGCGGGGCTGCGCCCGGGCCCCGCTCTCGTCTGCGGACCGTGCTGGGTCGCTCGCGCAGTTCCCCGCGCCCCTSAGGGGACTTCCGCAGCCGGAGTGCTCGGCTCAGCCACCGGTCTTTCAGGGGCGCGGGGAACTGCGCGACCAGCCACCGCCGGGCCGCGGGTGAACACGGGCGCGAACAGGGGTTCGGGGGCGGAGCCACCGAGGGGGGCATCAGGCGGTCGACTGCAGGCCCGTGCAGATCAGGACCGCGAACTCCCGCGCCCACTCCTGATCCACCGGCTCCGCGCTCACCAGAGCGCGATGCACCACCGCCCCCGCCACCACATCGAAGATGAGGTCGGCGTGGCGCGCGGACGCGACCGCGTCGTCCTCGTACGGGAGTTCACCCCGCACCTGCGCCCGCTCCCGGCCGATCAGTACGAGCCGTTTCTGCCGGTCCACGATCGCCGAGCGGATCCGTCCCCGCAGCGCGTCGTCGCGCGTGGATTCGGCGACCACCGCCATCAGCGCCGTCTTCGTCTCCGGCCGCTCCAGGATGGACGCGAACTGGAGCACCACGCCCTCCACGTCCGCCGCGAGACTGCCGAGGTCGGGAAGTTCGAGCTCGTCGAAGAGGACCGCCACTGCGTCCACGACCAGCTCGTTCTTGCCCGCCCAGCGCCGGTACAGGGTCGTCTTGGCGACCCCCGCGCGCGTCGCCACGTCCCCCATCGTCAGCTTCGACCAGCCCAGCTCCACCAGCGCCTGCCGGGTCGCCAGCAGGATCGCCGCGTCCGCCTCGGCGCTGCGAGGTCGGCCGCGGACGGCTCTGGCGGGGCTGGGTTCGGCACACATGACGTACGACCATACCGGCCAGTAAGGAATGCGCCGGGGGACGCGCTGTGGGGGAGATCACGGCCTTCGGAAGGCCCTCCCGTACCGTCTCCAGTTACGCTACGACTCGTAGCGAAAGACTTCAGCGGTCTTGAGCGACGACCACAGAACAGACGACGCGGCACGACGACGCGACAGCAGGACCGCGGGGGAGCGGCGCCGGGTGGGGACCCGGGGCGCCGGGATCCTGCCACGGGTTGACCACACACGCGCGCGGAAGGGGGAGGATGTACGCATGCAGCCTAGGAACATGTCCATGAGCGGCGTCGTCGACCTCGCCGCGGTGAAGGCGGCCGGTGAGGCCAAGGCCAAGGCGGAGCAGGCCCGAGTCGAGGCCGCCCGCCAGGGCGGGGGCGCGGCCGTACCGCCGTCCGCCCTCGTGATCGATGTCGACGAGGCCGGGTTCGAGCGCGACATCCTCCAGCGCTCGGCCGAGGTGCCGGTCGTCATCGACTTCTGGGCCGAGTGGTGCGAGCCGTGCAAGCAGCTCGGCCCGCTCCTGGAGCGGCTGGCCGCGGAGTACAACGGCCGTTTCCTTCTGGCCAAGATCGACGTCGACGCCAACCAGATGCTGATGCAGCAGTTCGGGATCCAGGGCATCCCCGCGGTGTTCGCGGTGGTCGCCGGGCAGGCGCTGCCCCTCTTCCAGGGCGCGGCCCCCGAGGCCCAGATCCGCGAGACCCTCGACCAGCTGATCCAGGTCGCCGAGGAGCGCTTCGGCCTCACCGGCATCGCCGTCGACGCGGACGCGGCGTCCTCGCAGGCCCCGGCCCCGGTGGCCGGCCCCTACGACGCCCTGCTCGAAGCGGCCGTGACGGCCCTGGACTCCGGCGATCTCGCCGGCGCGGTCCAGGCGTACAAGAACGTCCTCGCCGACGACCCCGGCCACCCCGAGGCCAAGCTCGGCCTCGCCCAGGCCGAACTGCTGCGCCGCGTCCAGGAGATGGACCCGCAGCAGGTCCGCAAGGACGCCGCCGAGAAGCCGGCCGACGCCGCCGCCCAGATCGCGGCGGCCGACCTGGACCTGGTCGGCGGCCATGTCGAGGACGCCTTCGGCCGCCTCGTCGAGACCGCCCGCGTCACCGCGGGCGACGACCGCGACGCGGCACGGCGGCGGCTGCTCGAACTCTTCGAAGTGGTCGGCCCGGAGGACCCGCGGGTGACCAAGGCGCGGAGTGCGCTGGCGCGAGTTCTTTACTGAACCGAGGCCCGGCCCCGGGCCGCTCCAGGGCCGCTGAGCTGTCATCGCGTGCGTGTACAGCGCTGACGATTTGGCGACACGGAGACAAGCGGCGACCGCGCTTTACCAAAACTTGGTAAACGCGGTCGCTGTTACTGGCAGTAAATTGAACCGCTTCTTACGTCCGTATTGAGACGTCTATTTCCCCTTCTGTCCAGTGACTTGGCGGTACGAAGGGTGGCGGCCCGATGCCGGGCTGTCGCGCCACGGTTATCCCTCCGTTACTGGCAAGTAACGAACCCCCTTGCGCCCCTCCCCCGAATGGACCACGATCGGCCACGCTCGGTCCAATAACGCACCAGCCCGACAGCCCTGTGGGGCGGGGCGTTTCCTGGGTCCCCACCGAGCCGGCCGGCGGCAGTGGTGCCGGCCGTGGACAGGGGGGTCTCCGCTCTACCGGCGGGGCCTGTCCAGCAGGTTGTGCGTGATGCGTCAGGCGCGACCAGTGGTTGTCGCTCGGGGGTGATCGCCGGTGATTCGGACGCGGTACGCGCCTGAGGCTCGGGCGCTCCTTCCCGAGGACGTAGCACTTCTCCCATCCCTGGACAGCCTGCGAGGGTCCGTCCCGGAGATGTACGTCCGAGAAGGAGGAAAGTCATGGAGTCCCAAGTTCGTGGCGGGACCAGATGGAAGCGGTTCGCGCTGGTCATGGTGCCCAGCGTGGCTGCCACGGCGGCGATAGGCATCGGGCTCGCCCAGGGTGCGCTGGCGGCGTCGTTCAGTGTTTCCGGCGTTGACTTCAAGGTCACGGCGGACCGGCTGGAAGGTGACGACCTCCTCCAGTACGGGTCGGTCGCCACCGGCACGGACCTCGAAGGCAACAAGGCCGCTCACCCCGTTGTCGTCTCGGGCTTCAGCCACGCCGAGATCTACAACATGTGCCAGTCCGTGGTCACGCCGAAGGTTCCGATCTTCGGCAACATCACGATGACTATCAACGCGGGTGGCGGCAGCGAGCCGGTCAAGGCGGACAACATCTACCTCGATGTGTCCCAGCTCGACACCGACGCCGAGTTCACCAACATCGACATCGGTGTCGCGGCGGGCGAGGGCTCGGCCAACGGCAAGACGAAGATGCAGGGGAACGCGACGCCGAAGTCGAACCCGTACGGGTTCGCGCAGCGCGCCGATCACGCGACCTTGAAGAAGGTCGAGCAGCGCGCGTGGGCGACCACGGCGGGCAGCTTCAAGCTGAACGGCCTCAAGCTGCGGCTGTCCACGGGCGCCAACGAGTGCCAGCTGGGCAAGCACTAGGCATCTCCCCCGGTGGCCGCTGAGAGAGCACGGCCTCACGGCCACCGGGACCTCTTCACTTTCACAGCAACAGCGGTACCAGGGAGCTGTTTTCCATGAGCGCCGAGACCACAGGTTCCCGCGGTTTCTCCTACTGGCGGCTTCGTTTCCGGGCCTGGCGGGGCAGCCGTCCGTTCTGGGCGGGCCTTCTCACCATGGCCGGTGGCGTGCCCATCGCGTACTTCCCGTACGCCAATCTCCACCTCGGGAACATCACGCTGGCCATGTCCACGACGGCGGGCGCCGGTTCGTTGATCATCGGCGTACTGCTGATCACGCTCGGCCTGACCATCTGGTACCACCAGCAGGTCCGGGTCTTCGCGGGTGTCGCGGCCATCCTGCTGGCGCTGATCTCCCTGCCCGTGGCGAACATCGGCGGCTTCCTGATGGGCTTCCTGCTCGCCCTCTTCGGCGGCGCGCTCGCGCTGTCCTGGGTGCCGTCGAAGCCGCGCCGGCGTGACCAGCGCGCTCAGGCCGGCGACCCCTCGGGCGACGAGCCGGACGGCCACACCGTCCCCGGCCCGCGCGAGGAGGAGCCCGGAACCGCCGTCACCGAAACGACAGTCGACGCCAATGGCGGGAGGAACAGTGCGGGGTGACGAGACGCAGCTGGACTCGACCGGAGGCGGCGACAAATCCCGTGAGAGAGGCGGGCCGCGTCACGCGGCTCCGAGGAAATCGCTGCTGACGAAGCTGCACATGCCCGCGGGCAAGGCGATGGCGCTGGCCGCCATGCCGACCGCCATGTTCGTCGGGATGAGCCTCACGCCCAAGCTCGCGATGGCGGACGACAACCCGGACATCCCGTTCGCGCCGGGCCCGTGTGTGACGCGCTCCGACGAGCCGAGCGCGTCGGCGAGCCCGTCGTCGAGCAAGTCGGCGAAGCCGACCCCGGACCCGTCGTCCTCCTCGTCCTCGTCCCCGGACAAGGCGGACGACAAGGACACGGAGAAGGACAAGGCCAAGGAGCCGGCCCCGACGGCCACCCCGTCGGCGGAGAAGGCCCAGCAGAAGACCTCCGCCCCGACGAAGGCACCGGCCACCGAGCCGTCCACGACGCCCGCGCCCGCCAAGTCCACCAACCCGCTCGACCCGCTGGGTCTCGGGGACGTACTGGGCGACATCCTGGGCGTCCACCCGAGCAAGCCGTCGGCGCCGGTGACCCCGAAGCCGTCGACGACCGCGACGTCCGCACCCACGACGAAGCCGACGGCCAAGGCTCCGGAGCCGAAGACGACGCCGAGCAAGCCGGCGACGAAGCCCGCCACCAAGCCGGTGACGAAGCCCGCCAACAAGACGGCCGACGCGATACGCGAGGCCGCCGCGCAGGCGGGCCAGAAGGTCGAGGACCTGGCGGACGGCGCCAAGGGCCTGGAGGCCAAGAAGGACACCAACGTCCCCGACGGCGCCAAGCAGCCCTTCCCGTGCCCGACGGCCGACCCGAAGGCCCTGGCCAACGCCAAGCTGGACGCGGGCGTCCCGCTGCTGCCGGACCAGCCGTGGATCCTCAAGACCTCCATGCTCGCCCTGGGCGGCCTGAACTACGAGGGCATCGTCGAGGTCAAGACGGGCAGCGGGAAGGTCAAGAAGGTTCTGAAGTTCACGGCGAAGACGGTGGACATCGACAACCTGCACCAGCTGGTGTATGGCCCCGAGCTGAACGGCAAGCCGACCACCGCGCACGTCAAGGCGCGCGCGGGCTCCAAGTCGACGATCCGCAACGGCACGGTGACCATGTACACGGAGGAGCTGAAGGGCAACCTCTTCGGCCTCATCCCGATCACGTTCACCCCGCAGACCCCGCCCCCGCTGAACGTACCGGCCGCGTTCTTCACGAATGTGACGGTCCGTCAGGCGGGCCAGTTCGGCGGCACGCTGACGATCCCGGGCCTGCAGAACTACATCACGGACGGCAGCCCCGAGTAACGGGCAGCCGCGCGAGACCCATCCGGGAGCCGCAGTCGGCCGTGGCCCGCACCGATTCCGGTGCGGGCCACGGCCGTCCCGTTTTCGAGGGCGGCAACGGGCCGAGCGCGAGCCCCCGGCCCACCGCCCGGAAGGTATGCGGCGCGGTCCGAGGTGCCCGTGCCC
>NZ_JBJHPC010000851.1:0-2182 GCF_045257485.1 Streptomyces sp. YS-3
AGGGAGGGGGAGACCGCGTTGACCCGTACCCCGTACGCCGCCGCCTCGATCGCGGCGCAGCGGGTGAGCGCCATGACGCCCGCCTTGGCTGCGGCGTAGTGGGCCTGGCCCGCCTGGGCGCGCCAGCCGGCCACGGACGCGTTGTTGACGACGACACCGCCGCGGCCGGCGGCCCGGTAGGCGCGCAGGGCCGCCCTGGTGCAGCGGAAGGTGCCCGTCAGGGTGACGTCGAGGACGCGGTCCCACTGCTCGTCGCTCATGTCGGCGAGGTCGGCCGTGCCGCCGAGGCCCGCGTTGTTGACGACGACGTCGAGGCGGCCGTGGAGCCGTACGGCCTCGGTGAAGAGGGCGCGCACCTGGGCCTCGTCGGTGACGTCGCAGGGCAGCGCGGCCACCGCCGCGGCGCCGAACTCGGCGGCGAGGGCCCGCTCCGTCTCCCCCAGCCTGCGCGTGTGCGCGTCGCTGAGCAGCACCCGCGCGCCCTCCTCCAGGAAGCGGCGGGCGGTCGCGCCGCCGATCCCGGCGCCGGCGGCGGCGGTGACGACGGCGGTGCGGCCGGCGAGCAGGCCGTGTCCGGGCACATACGGAACCTTGTTGTCGGTCACGCCCGCAGGCTAACCTACCAAACACTTGTTAGGGAACGGTCGGTGGCGAAGGGGCGGGCCCCGCAATGGACTTGGACCGCACGGCCGGGGAGGACGCCTTCCGCGCCGAGGCACGCGAATGGCTCGCGGCGCATGTGCCGGCCGCGCCGCTGCCGTCCCTGGAGACGGCCGAGGGCTTCGCCGCGCACCGCCGGTGGGAGGCCGAGCTGGCCGCGGACCGGTGGTCGGCGGTCTCCTGGCCCGAGCGGTTCGGGGGCCGGGGCGCCGACATCTTCCGGTGGCTGGCCTTCGAGGAGGAGTACTGGGCGGCGGGCGCGCCCGGCCGGGTCTCCCAGAACGGCATCAGCCTGCTCGCGCCGACCCTCTTCGACCACGGCAGCGAGGAGCAGCGCGCCCGGGTGCTGCCGGACATGGCGAGCGGGGCGGTGGTCTGGGCGCAGGCCTGGTCCGAGCCGGAGGCGGGCTCGGACCTCGCCGCGCTGCGGTCGCGGGCCGTGCGCACCGACGGGGGCTGGCTGCTGTCGGGCCAGAAGACGTGGTCCTCGCGGGCCGCGTTCGCCGACCGCGCGTTCGGCATCTTCCGTACGGACCCGGCGGCGTCCCGGCCGCACCGGGGTCTGACGTATCTGATGTTCGACCTGCGGGCGCCGGGGGTGACCGTCCGCCCGATCGGAAGGCTCGACGGCAAGCCGGCGTTCGCGGAGCTCTTCCTCGACGAGGTGTTCGTCCCCGACGAGGACGTGATCGGGGAGCCGGGGCAGGGCTGGCGCATCGCGATGTCCACGACCGGCAACGAGCGCGGGCTCACCCTGCGCTCCCCCGGCCGCTTCCTGGCCGCCGCCGACCGGCTGGTGCGGCTGTGGCGCGAGCGGGGCGAGGACCGGGGAACGCGCGACCGGGTCGCGGACGCGGTGATCGGGGCGCGGGCGTACCAGCTGTTCACCTACGCGGGCGCGTCGCGTTTCGCGGCGGGCGGGGAGATGGGCGCGGAGTCGAGCCTGAACAAGCTGTTCTGGTCCGAGTACGACATCGCGCTGCACGAGAGCGCACTGGAACTGCTGGGCCCGGAGGGCGAGTTGGCGGACGCCCCGGACGGCTGGGCGGAGGGGTACGTCTTCGCGCTGGCCGGGCCCGTGTACGCCGGAACCAACGAGATCCAGCGCGACATCGTCGCCGAGCGCCTGCTCGGCCTCCCGAAGGGCCGCCCCCGATGAGGTTCGTGCCGACCGCCGAGCAGCGCGACTTCACCCGCTCCCTGGACGCGCTCCTGACCGCTTGCGACACCCCGAAGGCCGTACGGTCCTGGGCGGCCGGGGACCACGGCCCCGGCCGGGCGCTGTGGCGGCGGCTGGCCGGGGCGGGGGTGTTCGCGCTGGCGGCGCCGGAGGCGTACGAGGGCGCGGGCCGTCTGCCGCTGGAGCTGGCCATGGCCCACCGGGAGCTGGGCCGCCACGCGGTGCCCGGCCCGCTGGTGGAGACGGCGGCGGCGACGGCCCTGCTCGGCCGGCTGGCGGACGGGGGCGAGCCGGGTCCGGCGGAGCGCCTGCTGCCGGGTGTGGTGACGGGCGGGGCCGTGG
>NZ_JBJHPC010000852.1:0-2175 GCF_045257485.1 Streptomyces sp. YS-3
CCTCACCTCTCCCCCGTCACCCTCACCCCCACCACCTCGTCGTCATCCGTGTACCGCACCCGTACGACATGCCCGGCGCCCGCGAACGCCGTGTGGACCGCCATGCGCACATGCGGTTCGGGGTTGGTCAGGGTGCGCCAGGCGCCGTTCACGTACAGGTGCAGCCGCGTGGGGCCGGTCCGCGGGTCGGGGAGCAGATCGTCCCGGAAGCGTTCCGCCAGGCCCTCCGTGGTCCGGCGGGGTACCAGGTCGGCCACGATCGCCCGCAGGTCCGGGCGGGTGCCGATGTGCTGCGAGGACGGGCGGCCCGGCGCCTCCCGCTGGGGCGAGCCGGTGCGGCGCAGCAG
Source organism: Streptomyces sp. YS-3 (assembly GCF_045257485.1). Lineage (NCBI taxonomy): Bacteria > Bacillati > Actinomycetota > Actinomycetes > Kitasatosporales > Streptomycetaceae > Streptomyces > Streptomyces sp. YS-3. The sequence continues at coordinate 348 of NZ_JBJHPC010000852.1, forward strand.
CGCGCGCAGGGGCTCGGGCGCCAGTGGCGCGAGCCCCGCCGTGCGCAGCATCCCCTGGAGCGCGGCCAGTACGCCCGCGACCTGCGCCGCCGCCGGTGACGTACCGGAGAACGCGTCCGTATACCAGGTGTCCTCCGACTGACCGCCCTGGAGTTCGCCCGGTCGGTTCCAGAAGCCGCCCGCCGTGGTGACCTCGTGGCCCCAGCCCTGGGCGTCCACGCGCGTACCGAAGTTGGAGAAGCCGAGGCGCGAGCGGTCCGGGCCGTGATCGCGGCCGTGGGTGCCCGGGGGCGGGGCGCCCGCGCCGACCACGATCGCGCCGGAGGACGGGGCCGCCGGGTCGAACGGGTTGCGCCACCACCCCGGGAAGCCGTCCGGGCGCGCCTCGTACAGCGCGTCGTCCAGGCTCTCAGCGCCGTTCCCGGCCGCCTCGACGACCACCACGCCGCGGGCCGTCGCGTACCGTACGGCCGCGAAGTCGTCGGGCCACCACTCCAGCGGAATGTGTCCGCGCTGGTCGTCGTCGGCCGCGTAACCGAAACGCGGGCCGGGGCGGTGCAGCGGGACCAGCAGGATGTCACCCGCGCCGAGGCGGTCGGCGGCGCAGGTGACGGCCCGGGCCGTGCCGATGCCGTGGATCGACGCGACCGCGAGGACGGCCTCCGGGACGATGCCCAGCGTGCCGCTGCCGCCGCGGCTGCCGCCGAGCACCCCGAGCACGGCCGTGCCGTGGTTGCGCCAGGCCAGGTCCTCGACCGGGGTGCCCGCGACCATCCCGGCGAGCTTCGGGCCGAGGTCGCGGTGGCCGAGCTGCCATGCCGCCTCCACGTCGACGATGCTCACGCCCTCGCCCGAGCCGCCCGCCTGGAGCCACGCCCATGCCGCGTCCACGCCGCCGGGCGCGGGCCCCAGATAACCCTGGCGTCCGCTGAAGTCGGGGGTCGCGGCCCCCTCCTTCTCGCGCCGCCCCTCACCGGCGCGGTCGTCGGGACCTCCGGCGTCCTCCTCCCTCCCGCCGAACGGGCCCGTCGCCGGGAGCGCGCTCGGCTTCACATACGCCGTGTCGATTCCGGGGAGCCCCGCCAGCCGGCAGGCGAGCTCCTCCAGACGGTCCTCGCCGCCGCGGACCCGGTGGAAGAGCGTGAGGTCGGGTACGTCGACACCGTGCCGGGGGAGCAGCGCCAGCGCCTCCCGCACCCTGGCCTCACTGCCGAACAGCGGTTCAAGGGCCAGCTGCTGGTCCATCAGGAACATGTCCAGGGCCGGCGAACCCGGGGGCTCCCCGTCCAGCGCCGAGCCGCCCGCGGTGAGCTCGGGGAGCGCGACGACGATCAGCTCCCGCTCGACGGGGTGGTACGCGAAACCCGCGCCCTCGGGCCCGGGGTCCTGCGCCCCGGCCGGACCGGCCGCCCCGAGCGAGTCGCCCATGGTTCGCCTCCCATCCGTCGCGTCTCGGTACGCGCTCCCCCGGGGCGCCGCGGCCCTGCCGCCGGGGAGAACCCTGCTGCGGGGAACGGGAGCTGTACAGGACGCAAACGCGACAAAGGGCCGGGAACGCCGGACGCGGCCGAATCCTTGGGGGCGGTATCGGACAACCGGCCTGATGCGTACGGAGATCCCCGCCCGGTGCGTGCGAGGGTTCCGGCCGGATGCGTACGGGGTTCCAGGCGGATGCGTACGAGGGTCCCGGGCGGACGCGTACGAGGGTCCCGGCCGGGCGGTCCGCGTGGGGCGGGACGGTCGCAGTCTGCCTGGTCAGACCCCTTGTGGATACATTCACGTATCCGATACGTTCCCGTATCCAAGAGGAGGACCTCATGGCCCCAGC
>NZ_JBJHPC010000853.1:0-2140 GCF_045257485.1 Streptomyces sp. YS-3
GGGGGCGGGACCGGCCGGGACACGGGCGCGGATTCGGATACGGATACGGACGGGGCGCGGGCGCGGGGCCCCTCACCCGTCGGGCAGGAGCTTGATCCCCGCGTCGCGGCCCAGACCGAGCCGCTCGATGAGTTCCATGCACAGCAGCGCCATCTGCTCCAGGACGTGCGCGTTGCGCAGATCGCCCGCGTCGAGGCCGCGCAGCCCCGCCCGGTCGATCAGTTCGATGACCGGGATCTTGGCGCTGTAGTCGTCGCCCGCCACGAACACGTCGAGGTGGGCGCCGTCGACCCGGCCGGCGAAGAGGGTGGCCGCGCAGGTGGTGTTGAACGCCTTGACCACGGAGGACTGCGGCGCGGCCCGGGCGATCAGCTCGGTCATGCTGGGGCCCGCCCGGCCGAGCGCCGCCGCCCCGGCCTCCTCCACCGGGTTGGTGGTGTCGATGAGGATCTTCCCGGCGAGCGCTGCGCGGTGCCGGGTGACGAAGGCGAGGGTGTCCTCGCTGCCCATGGCGAGGGTGATGAGGTCGGCCTCCAGGACGCCGTCGATGTCATGGGCCTCGACACGGCCCCGGGTGCCCGCGCCCGCAGCCGCCGCCGCCCGCACCGCGCGCTCCGGGGAGCGGTCGGTGAGCCGTACGGTCTCGCCCGCCAGCGCGAACTGCCGTGCCGCGGCCCGGCCCATGGGCCCCGCGCCGATCACCCCGATTCTCACGCCGGCACCTCGCTCGCCAGGGCCGCCGGGGCGATGTTGTGGTTGACGCGGAAGATGTTGGCGGGGTCGTACCGCGCCTTGAGCGCGCCGAGCCGGGCGTACGCCTCGGGGGTGAAGGCCGCCCGGACGTGGTCGTCACCGGCCGAGGCGTCCAGGAAGTTGAGGTACCTGCCGCCGGTCGCCCAGGGCGCGAGGCGCTCCAGGAGCAGGTCGTCCTGTCCCTGCCCGGCCGGGCGCGGGCCGCCGGGGGCGACCGTGAGCAGGCAGAAGCGCGCGTCCCGGTTGCCCACCGCGTTGTCGTGCCGCACCGGCCGGGTCAGCGCCCCGCCGAGGTGACGCAGCTCCACCAGCCCCAGCGAGCACCCGGAGTCCGGCCCGGCCACCGCGAGGAGGCGCCCGGCCGCCGCCCGGTCCAGTTCCCCGAGCATCATGGTGCGTTCGTGGTACGGGTACGGCTCGGTCGGGTCGCCGTGGATCGAGGCGACGTCCGCGTACGGCATCTCCCGTACGGTGTCGAGCACGCGCCGCCCCGACTCCCGCAGCGGCGCCACGAGCCGGGCGCCCTCGGCGGCCGTGCCGGTGAACGCGATCCGCACCTGGACGACGAACCGGCCGCGGACCTCGCCGGGCAGCGCGGGGTCGTCGGGGAAGCGGACCAGCGCCAGCGAGGAGCTCATCTCCCGCGGCGCCGACGCCGTCCAGTCCAGCCAGGCGGGCAGCACGGCCGGGGCCGCCGCCCCGTCGAAGGTGAGCGCCCCGCCGTACAGCCGGGGCACCGGCATCAGACCGATCTCCATCGAGGTGACGATCCCGAAGTTGCCCTTGCCGCCGCCCAGCCCCCAGAACAGCTCGGGCTCCCGCTCCGGGTCCACCTGGCGCAGCACACCGTCGGCGGTGACCACGTCCAGGCTGCGGATGTGGTCGGCGGCGTACCCGAAGGTGCGGGCCATCACCGCGAGGCCGCCGCCGAGCGTGTACGAGACGGCGCCGACCAGCGGGGACGAGCCGTTGAGCGGGGCCAGGCCGTGGGCCGCGCCCTCGTGGACGACCTGCTCCCACAGCACCCCGGCGGCCATCCGCGCGGTGCCCCGGTCCGGCGCGATCCGCAGCCCGGTCATCCGCCGGGTGGAGACGAGCACCGCGCCGTCGGCGGGCCGGGCCGCGCCGTGGCCGGTGGCCTGGACCGCGACCGGCAGCCCGTGACCGGCGGCGAACCGGACCGCCGCCGCCACGTCCGCCGCCCCGGTCGCGCCCACCACCAGCGCGGGGCGGTGCTCCAGCAGGGTGTTGAAGCCCGCGCCCTCCTCGGCGTAACCGTTCTGGCCGGGCAGGAGGACGGGCCCCCGGACGGCGGCGGCGAGCGCGGCGACCTGGTCGGCGGGGAGGTGCGGGGGGTGCTGCACGGCGGATCGCACGGTGGGTGCCT
>NZ_JBJHPC010000854.1:0-2140 GCF_045257485.1 Streptomyces sp. YS-3
GGGCCACGCCGTCCCCGGCGGGCTCTTCCGTCGTGTCGTCGGGGGCGGTGGCCTGGGCTCCGTCGCCGCCGTCGTTCTCGTCGTGGGCTCCGGGCAGGTGCCTGCTCGACGGCGAGGACCCGTGGGCCTCGGCGCGGATGCGCTGCTTCATGGTGGGCGGCAGAGCCGAGGCACTGGGCAGGGCCCATCGCACGTTCGGCGGGGCCACGCCGTCCCCGGCGGGCTCTTCCGTCGTGTCGTCGGGGGCGGTGGCCTGGGCTCCGTCGCCGCCGTCGTTCTCGTCGTGGGCTCCGGGCAGGTGCCTGCTCGACGGCGAGGACCCGTGGGCCTCGGCGCGGATGCGCTGCTTCATGGTGGGCGGCAGAGCCGAGGCACTGGGCAGGGCCCATCGCACGTTCGGCGTCTCGGGCGCCGCGGCTTCGCTCAGGTGGCGCGGGGCGCCCTGCTGGGGTACGGAAGCGGCTGCGGCTGCCTGACCGGTCAGTCCGAAGAAGGCGAGGAGGGCGACGAGCGCGCCGATGAGTGCGGTCCACCAGGTCGTGAGCTTGCTGGTTGCCATGACTTCCTCGCTTCTGTGTCGTTCCGGGTTGCCCGATTTGCGTTGTATCTCATGATGTGCAAGACCGGCGGAGAGCGAGGGAGCGACGCACGGTATGGGCCGATGTTCCGATGAACTGCACTCGGATGGACCATCACCGATTGATATCGATCGGTGTGTATAGTCGGGCGGCAGAGGTCCCTTACGTCAAGGAAAGACGAGGTCGCGCGGTGAAGAAGCTCCTCCTGGTCGCACTGGCCGCCATCGGCGGGCTCCTCGTGTACCGCCAGATCCAGGCGGATCGCGCCGAGCAGGACCTGTGGACGGAGGCGACCGACTCCGTGCCCGCAGGTTCGGGTGTGTGAGCCCCACAGAGTCCCGTTGCAGAGCCCCGGCCGCCGATGCGGCCGGGGCTCTGTGCTGTCATGTGCCCCGGGGCGAGCACCCCACGGGTTCACCTGCGCAAATCAATGGCTTGCAGAAGCAAAATTGAAGGGGGCGCGGCGGCATGAGGAACCAGCGTGGGAAGGGCCGGGCCGTGGCCGCCGTGGCCGCGTCGCTCATCACGCTGACGGCTCTCTACGGGCCGGGCGCCCAGGCCGCCGACGGCCCCCGGCCGCACCGCCCGGCCCGCGCCGAGAGCCCCTACCGCTACGACCCCCGCGCCCAGCCCGTCACCGGCGCCGCGACCGGCCCGGGCGCGCCCCGGCTGGCGGCCGGAGCGGTGTACCGCTCGGTTCTCGGACCCGACACCAAGGCGTACTACCAGGTCGACCTGGGCGCCACCGGAGACGCCTATGTGTCGGCCGTGGTGGTGCCGAGGCCGGACGCCGGGGTCGTCTTCGGTGACGGCATCGAGCTCACGCTCCAGGACCGCGACGGCAACACCTGCGCCACCGGCCGGGCGACCTTCGGCTCGCCCGAGTATGCGAGGCCGGTCGCCGCGTACGTCTCACGGGGCAAGACCGACAACCGGACGTCCTGTCAGACGGCGGGCCGCTACTACGTGTTGGCCCAGCGGATCGGGGACGCGGCCTCGGCGCCCGGCGAATGGGGGCTGGAACTGCGGCACGTCAGGGAACCGGGGCTCACGGCCCAGGAGCCCACGGCCGCGCCCACGGATTGGCCGACCGCCTCGCCGCCCGCGCCCTCCTCGGCCGCGCACACGGCCCACGGCGGTACGGGCTTCGCCGACGCGCCCCGGCTGGGCGCCGGCGCCTGGCGCGACACGCTGAGGCCGGGCGCCACGCTCTTCTACCGCGTCCCGGTCGGCTGGGGGCAGCAGCTCTTCGCCACCGCCGAACTGGGCCGCGCCCCCGGCAGCGGATACGTGCCCCACGCCCTCGACTTCCAGCTCTACAACCCGGCGCTGGGCCCGGTGGCGGACGCGGAGACGGGGTACGACGGGAAGCCCGCCTCCGTCTCCTTCCCGCCGCTCCCGGCGGTGGCGTACAGAAACCGTTACTCCACCTCGGACCAGGTCGGCGCGCTGCGCCTGGGCGGCGACCACTACCTGGCGGTCAGCCTCAGCCCCAAGGCCGCCCGGACGCTCGGCTCGGGGACCTATCCCGTGACGCTCCGGGTGGAGGTACGGGGTGAGGC
>NZ_JBJHPC010000855.1:0-2132 GCF_045257485.1 Streptomyces sp. YS-3
GGTCCGCCGTCGTGCCCGCCAGGAAGTCGCCGAGGCGCGGCCCGCCCGCCACCACCACGATGAACACCCCCTGCAACCGGCCCCGCATCTCATCCGGCGCCGCGACCTGGAGCATCGTGTTGCGGAACACCATCGACACCGTGTCCGCGCACCCCGCTATCGCGAGGAAGACCAGGCCGAGCCAGAGATCGCGGGTGAGGCCGAACACCGCGATCGCCGCGCCCCACGCGCCGACCGCCAGCAGGATCGCCAGCCCGTGCCGGTGGACGCGGCCGAGCCACCCCGAGAACACCCCGCCGAGCAACGCCCCGAGCGCGGGCGCGGCCACCAGGAGGCCGGTGGTGCGGGCGTCACCGCCGTACCAGAGCACCGCCACGGCCGGGAACAGTGCGCGCGGATGCGCCAGGATCATGGCGCAGAAGTCGGAGAAGAACGTCATCCGCAGATTGGGCCGGGTCGCCAGGAAGCGGAAGCCGTCCAGCACGGAGGCCCGCTTCGAGGACGTACGGTCCCGGTCGGGCAGCATCGACGGCAGCCGCCACATCGCGTACAGCGAGGCGGCGAAGGTGACCGCGTCGATCGTGTACGCCGACTGGTAGCCCGCGAACCCGACGAGCAGACCGCCCAGCATCGGCCCGAGCAGCGTCCCTGAGGTCATGGTGATCGAGCTCAGCGCGTTCGCCGCGGGCAACTGCTCCGGCGGCAGCAGCCGGGGGATCATCGAGGAGCGGGCGGGCCCGTTGAGGGCGGCGCAGACGGACTGGAGCGCGACGATCCCGTACAGGAACCAGACGTGCGCGAAGCCGGCGAAGGCGGCGGCGGCGAGCCCGGCCGACAGCACCGCGGACCCGGACGCACTGGCCAGACCCAGTCGGCGCCGGTCGACGGTGTCCGCGATCGCCCCGCCGTACAGCCCGAACACCATCAGCGGCACCAGCGAGAACAGCCCGACGAGCCCGACGCTGAAGCTGGACCCGGTGAGGTCGTACACCTGGAGCGAGATCGCCAGGGAGGTCATCCCCTGCCCGACCCAGGAGATGGTGTTGCCGAACCAGAGCCGCCGGTAGTGCGCCGAGCTGCGCAGCGGCGTGAGGTCGGCGAGTATCCGGCTGCGGCTCTTGGGCGTGGTTTCGGTGTCGGCGGTCACGGGCGATGCTAACCGGCGGCCCCGAGGCCGGCCGGCGACGGGGGGCGTCCACGCGGACGCCCGGCCCCGTCGCGGCGGGATCAGACCCGCTCGGCGTGCACGTACGACATCGGGTAGACGATGCGGCCCTTCTCGTCCACGTCGAAGGCGTCCGGGTCGAACGGCAGCGTGCCGCCCGTCTCCTCGCGCTGCTTCTCGAAGTACTCACGGGTGTGGTTGGTGGTGCAGAGGCTGTCCTCGATGGCGAGGATCCGCCACTGGCCGTCCAGGTTGGTACGGAAGTTGTCCTTGCTCACCCGCAGCTGCTGCGGCGGCAGACCGACCAGCTCGGACTCGGCGAAGGCGAACAGGTGCAGCTTGGCGCCGGGCGCGGTCACCCGGTGCAGGGCCGCCGCGTACGCGCGCCGCTGCTCGTCGCTCAGTACGTGGTAGAGCCCGTAGTCCAGGACGGTCTCGAAGCCGCCCTCGACCCCCTCGAACTTGGTGGCGTCCGACACCGCGAAGGTCATGTCGAGACCGCGCTCACGGGCGCGCTCCTGGGCCTGGCCGATGGCGGACGGCGAGAAGTCGAGGCCGGTGACGTCGTGGCCGCGGCTCTTGAGGTGCAGCGAGTTCTGCCCGGTGCCGCACCCGGCGTCCAGCACCTTGCCGTGGAACGCGCCGGACGCCTCCAGGGCCACGACGACGGGCTGCGGCTCGGGGATGTTCCAGGGCGCGAAGTCGAACTTCATCCCCAGCCCCTCCGTCCGCACCTTCCCCGCGTACAGCGGATCGAAGTTGGCGCTGCCCGCCGTGTAGACCTGCTCCGTGCTCACGTGGTGCCTCCCGTTTTACGGTCCGCCGAAATCAAGCGTCGCGGTCAATCTCCCGGACCGAATCCTCTCCGGACAAGTCCGGACGACTGATCAGACGTGCAATCGCGGGAACTCCGCGGTTGAACAGGGGTTGACAGAAAGGGGAAAGGCGGAATGGAGGGGGCGGGTGG
>NZ_JBJHPC010000856.1:0-2131 GCF_045257485.1 Streptomyces sp. YS-3
CCCTCACGCAGACCAGCCGCCGAGCCGGCGCCCACAGCGTCGGCTCGTAACCAGCCTCGTCGAAGAGATGCATGGTCAATCCCACGGACTTTCCGTCCCCGCCTCTCGGCCGAGAACCTGACGCCCTGCGCTATCCACGGGCCGCCCCGGTCCAGCGCCGAACCGCGTCGCCGGTCGGCGCTGGGCCGTGAGCGTCGCGGAGTCCACCGCCACGCTTGCGGGCCGTGCAGCGCACCGCCCTGGTTGGGGGACGGGTGGCGCATCCATCCCGCGCGGGGAAGCCGAAGGCCCACTTCACCAACGGCCGCACGCCCGCCACCGTACCGTCGAGGTCACCTCGGAACGCTCGCCCGCACGGCGGACCCCGACGAGGCGCGATCCCGCCGAGGCCAGCGGCCCGGGTACTTCGCTGCGACTCACATGGTCGGTACGGCCAGACTCGAAGCCAACTCCGGGTGCTGGCGCTTCAGTTCGTCGACGAGCACCGGGAGCGGTGAGGTGGCGCTCACGTTGGTGGCGAGGACCCGAAGCGGCAGCACGACGCTCTCCCCGGACCTCAGCCCCATCCGCACTCGAAAGTTCGTTCGACGCGGGCGGCCCCGATCGCCTCTTCCGTCCGGACAGGCAGGCAGGTACGGGGGTCGACCCACAGGGCCAGGGTGATCTCCTGGACCCCGCCGGTGTACTCCCTGCCCTTACTCTGCCCGGTGAGATCGGACCCCTTGTCGCGGGTGGACGCACACCCCAGCAACTCGACCGCCCGTGCATCCAGAACTTGCCGCGTGAGAACGCCACCTTGCGGCCATCGAGTCGTACGCAACGCCCGCTATGACGGCCCCCTCCCCTCACCCATGGCCGGTGAGGCCAGGTCGACAACAAGGCTCCGACCTGCTCTTTGTTACGTTCCCACGACACCTTCTTTGCGGTCCCTTGACCCTGGCCCTCTACGGTCGTGGAGTTGCACCCGCAGATGGCAAGGGCGGGTGGCGGGTTCGACGGGGGAAGGTGCCGGGTGGGCGACGACGGCAAGGTTCTGGACATCAAGACGGCTGATCTGAAGCTGTCGGCGCCGGTGTTCCATGAGCAGGCGAAGAATCTGAGCACGGCGCTCACGAATCTGGTGAAGGCGCTGGACGGTTTCGGCAAGCCCTGGGGCGATGACGAGCAGGGCAAGGCGTTCGGGGACGCCTACGAGCCGCAGCAGAAGGCGATCGAGCGAGGCGCGGGGATCCTGGTGCTCGGGCTGACGAGCATCCACGAGGCGATGATCGACATGTCGGACGGGCATGTCGACAACGATGAGCTGATCGCCGGGATGTTCGCCAAGGTGAAGCCGCAGGAGTCGTCGCACGATCCGCACGATCCGCACGCGCCTCACCAGGACGGTGCCAAGTGAGCATCGAGGACGAGGCCAAGAAGGTCCTGCTCAAGCTGGGCATGTGGTGGCCGGACGCCAACTCGGGCACCCTGCGGCACGCGGCGCAGGCGTGGCGGACCTTCGCGGACGCGGTCGACGACGTGCGTACGCCCGTCAACAACACCGCGAACTCGCTCATCCACAACAACCAGGGTGAGGCGATCGCGACCTTCACCACGTTCTGGGAGCGATACGCCAAGGGTAACGACGCGGGCTGGCTCAGCGATCTGTCGAAGGCTTCGCGGAAGATGGCGGAGGGGCTGGAGAAGTTCGCGGACGCGGTGGACGACGCGATCACCAAACTCTGGACGCAGATCGGTATCGACGCGGCGGTGATCGCGGGCGGTATCGCCCTGGCGTTCGTCACCGCGGGCCTGGCCTCGGGGGCCGCGGTGGCCGCCGCCGATGTGATCATCGAGATGGGTGCCACGCTGGGTGTCGCGGTCTCCACCACGGTCGCGGAGATCGCGGCGGGCACGCTGGTCGCGGCGGCGTTCGGCGGCGTCGAGTCGGTCACCGTGGACCTGGCCGTCGCCCAGCCGCTGAAGATCGCCACTGGTCTGCAGAGCGGCTTCAGCCTGGACGAGATCAACCAGGCCGCCAAGGACGGCATGATCTTCGGCGGGGCGCTGGGGGCAGGCAGCGGGGTGCTCAAGGCGGGCGTCGAGGGCGCGTTCACCAACCCGACACCGTTCATGCTGCGCCCGCCCTCCC
>NZ_JBJHPC010000857.1:0-2118 GCF_045257485.1 Streptomyces sp. YS-3
TGACCACCCTGACCCCCCGTTCCGCCCACGGCCTGTTCACCTCGGGCGAGCCGGTCCGCTCCTGGACGGTGAGCACCGCCAAGCCCGTCCGCTACGAGGTGGGCTTCACACCGGACGTCCTTGACCCGCGCAACCCCGCACTCGCGACCGCCGGAGTCCCCGGCGACGGCCCCGCCCCGGCCCGCCGGCTCGTGGTCGTGGAGACCACCGTCGACGAGCTGTACGGCGACCGGCTGCGCGCCTACGCGGCGGCCCGCGGTCTGGACTTCGAGATCCATGTGCTGACCGCCCACGAGCAGCTCAAGACGATGGACGCCGTGTTCTCGGTGGCCGCGGCGATGGACCGGTTCGGCATCGCCCGGCGCAGCGAGCCGGTCGTCGCCCTCGGCGGCGGTGTGCTGATGGACGTCGTCGGCCTGGCATGCAGCCTCTACCGCCGCAGCACCCCGTACGTACGCGTACCCACCACGCTGATCGGCCTCGTCGACGCGGGTGTCGGGGCGAAGACCGGAGTGAACTTCGGGCCGCACAAGAACCGGCTCGGCACCTACCACCCCGCGGCCCGGACGCTGCTGGACCCACGCTTCCTGGCCACCCTCGCCCGGCGGCACCTGAGCAACGGCATGGCCGAGATCCTCAAGATCGCGCTGATCAAGGACCGGGAGCTGTTCGCCCTCCTGGAGGCCCACGGCGGCCGGCTGGTCGGCGAGCGGTTCCAGGGCGGCCGGCGGTGGGATCCCGTCGTACGGGAGGTGCTCGGCCGGGCCGTGCACGGCATGCTGGAGGAGCTCCAGGGCAATCTGTGGGAGAGCGAGCTGGAGCGGGTCGTCGACTACGGCCACTCCTTCAGCCCCACGCTGGAGATGCGGGCCCTGCCCGAGCTGCTGCACGGCGAGGCCGTGTGCGTCGACATGGCCCTGACCACGCTGATCGCCGAAGCGCGCGGGCTGGTGACGCCGGGGGAGAGCCGGCGGATCCTGAACGCGATGCGCGGCCTCGCCCTGCCCGTGTGGCACCGGCTGTGCGAACCGGGCGTACTGGGCGAGGCGTTGGCCGACACGGTCCGCCACCGCGACGGGAGCCAGCGGCTTCCGCTGCCCGCCGGTATCGGTGGTGCCGTCTTCGTCGACGACGTGACCACCGGCGAACTGGCCGACGCGGCCCGGCGCCTGAGGGCGGTCCACGCCGCGGGCGAGGCGGCCGGTCATGCGTGAGGCGATCGTCGTCGCGGACATCCGCGAACCGGCCGAGGTGCACGGCGTGCACGCCTCCGAGGGGCTGTCGCGCTGGACGTGCCTGGCCCGCCGCACCGGGCTGCACGGCCGGTGGGAAGCGGTCGAGTGGGCGTGGCTGCCGCCCGGCGGCGTCAGTGGCGAGCACCGGCACACCCGCACCGAGGAGCTGTACTTCGTCCTCGAAGGCGAGGGCGAGATCACCCTCGACGGGCGCCCCCATCCCGTCCGGCCCGGCACGGCCGTCCTCACCGCGCTCGGCCGCAGCCACGGACTGCGCAACACCGCCCGGACGCCGCTGTCCTGGCTCGTCATCGAAGTCCCCGCCCCACCCCCCACGAAGGAGACGGCCATGCCCGATCCGGCCCGTACCACCCACGCCGTCATCGCCGACCTGCGACGCGCCGGACCGGTGGACGCCGCCACTGTCCTCACCGGCCCCCTGCGCACCGTACGCGTGACCCGACTCCTCCCCGGGGAGACGGCCCGGCTGGCGGCCCAGGACGTCGAACACACCGTGTACGTCACCGACGGCGCCGGCACCGCCGAGGTCGGGGCGACCAGCGTGGCGCTGGCTCCGGGAGTCTCCCTGACCCTGCCCCTGGGCGCCGAGGCCCACGTCCAGGCGGGCGCGGACGGGCTGGAGTACTTCCACGCCGTGCTGGACGTCCCCCGGGAGGAAGACCAGTGATCGTCAACGCGAGTCACCGCACCGCTGCCCTCCACACCGGCGACCGGCACCCCGTCCGCGTCCGCTGTCTCGCCCGGCGCGGCATGCTGCACAGCGAGTGCGAGGCCGTCGACCGGGTGAGCCTGGCGCCCCACGCGCGGTACGACCTCCTGGGCCGGGACGACACCGAGGCGGCCTGGTACGTCCTGAGCGCTC
>NZ_JBJHPC010000858.1:0-2112 GCF_045257485.1 Streptomyces sp. YS-3
CCGCCGCCGTGGCCCTGGCGCTGCTGGCGTCGGCCGCGCCCGCGGCGCATCCGGCGCCCACCGCGCCCCCGGCCCCGCCGTCCGACGCCCGGCTCGCCGCCGAGCCCGCCCGGCACGAACTCACCCGGGAGCAGCCCTACTTCGTGCTGCCGGACCGGTTCGCGGACGGCGACAGCGCCAACAACCGGGGCGGTCTGACCGGTGGCCGCTCGGTGACCGGCTACGACCCGGCCGACAAGGGCTTCTACCAGGGCGGCGACCTCAAGGGCCTGACGGGGAAGCTGGACTACATCAAGGGGCTGGGCAGCACCGCGATCTGGCTGGCGCCGATCTTCAAGAACAAGCCGGTCCAGGGCACGGGCACCGATCAGAGCGCGGGGTACCACGGCTACTGGATCACCGACTTCACCCAGGTCGACCCGCACTTCGGCACCAACGCCGACCTGGCCCGGCTGATCGACAAGGCCCACGCCAAGGGCATGAAGGTCTTCTTCGACGTCATCACCAACCACACCGCCGACGTCATCGGCCACCGCGAGCAGAGCTCGGCGTACCTCTCCAAGGGCGCGTTCCCGTATCTGACGAAGGACGGCGTGCCCTTCGACGACAGCGCCTACGCGGCCGGCGGCAAGGGCTTCCCCGCCGTGGGCCCCGGCTCCTTCCCGTACACCCCGACCGTGCCCGCCGCCGAGAAGGACACCAAGGTCCCGGCCTGGCTCAACGACCCGGCGCTCTACCACAACCGGGGCGATTCGACCTTCGCCGGGGAGAGCGCGGAGTACGGCGACTTCTCCGGTCTCGACGACCTGTGGACCGAACGGCCCGAGGTCGTGCGGGGCATGGAGAAGATCTACGAGAAGTGGGTGAAGGACTTCGACGTGGACGGCTTCCGCGTCGACACGGTCAAACACGTCGACCTGGACTTCTGGACCCAGTGGGCCACCGCGCTCGACGCCTACGCGGCCAAGCGCGGACGCCCGGACTTCTTCATCTACGGCGAGGTGTACTCCGCCGACCCGTCCGTGACCTCTCCGTACGTCAGACGGGGCAGGCTGGACGCGACCCTGGACTTCCCCTACCAGCAGGCGATGCGCGGCTATGTCTCGCAGGGCGGCTCGGCGGCGGACCTGGGCGCGGCCCTGGGGCAGGACTACCGCTACACCACCGACAAGGCCAACGCCTATGAGCAGGTGACCTTCCTCGGCAACCACGACATGGGCCGGATCGGAGGCTTCCTCGTCCAGGACAACCCGAAGGCCGACGCCGCCGAACTGCTGCGGCGCGACCGGCTCGCCCATGAGCTGATGTTCCTCAGCCGGGGCAACCCCGTCGTCTACTACGGCGACGAGCAGGGCTTCACGGGGTCGGGAGGCGACAAGGACGCCCGGCAGACGATGTTCCCGTCCAAGGTCGCCGACTATCTGGACGACCCGCAGATCGGCACCGGCCGTACGCACGCGAGCAGTGCTTTCGATCCGGAGCACCCGCTCTACAAGGCGATCGCCGCTCTCTCCAAGCTCCGCCGACAGCACCCGGCGCTCGCCGACGGGGTGCAGACGGAGCGGTACGCCGAGCCGGGCAAGGGCGTCTACGCCTTCTCCCGCACCGACGCGAGGACCGGGACCGAGTACGTCGTGGCGGTCAACAACGCCACCGAGGAGAAGAGCGCCACGTTCGCGACCGGCTCCGCCGACGCCGCGTTCACCGGCATCTACGGCGCCAGCGGCACACTCACCAGCGGCGCCGACCGCCGCGTCTCGGTACGGGTCCCCGCCCTCTCCGCCGTCGTCTACAAGGCGGCCGAGCCGCCGGCCGCGCCCGCCGCACGGCCCTCGCTCACCCTGACGGCCCCGGCCGCCGGTGCCACCGGAGACGTCGAGATCACGGCCGACACCGACGGCGGCCGGCTGAACCGGGTGGTGTTCGCCGCCCAGACCGGCACCGGCAAGTGGCAGGTCCTCGGCTCCGCCGACCACGCCCCGTACAAGGTCGTCCAGCACCTGCCCGCGAGCCTCGCGACCGGAACGCCCCTGCGCTACAAGGCCGTCGTCGTCGACTCGGCCGGGCGCACCGCGAGCGCGACCGCCCGGACCACGAGCGGCACCCCCGCCC
>NZ_JBJHPC010000859.1:0-2111 GCF_045257485.1 Streptomyces sp. YS-3
CGTACGCGGCGGTCTGGGCGTAGATCGGGCGGAGCAGCTCGCGCTGATTCGGGAGACCGTGCGCAAGGCCAAGGTGCCCAAGGCCAAGCCGCGGACCTGGCGTGGCGCCGCGCTGGCCGAGGGGCTGCCCGTGGCGCGGGTCGTGGTGGACAAGGGCGGCGTCCACCTCGACCGCTACTTCGACTACGCGGTCCCGCGCGAGCTGGACGCCGACGCCCAGCCCGGGGTGCGGGTGCGGGTGCGGTTCGGGGCCGGGGCCCGCCAGGTGCGCGGCGGGCGCCGGGAGGGCGGCGGGCTGATCGACGGGTTTGTGGTCGAGCGCCTCGCCGAGTCCGACTACTCGGGACCGCTCGCCGCGCTCGCCAGTGTCGTCTCGCCGGAGCCGGTGCTCAGCCCCGAGCTGCTCGCCCTGGCCCGCGCGGTCGCCGACCGGTACGCGGGCAGCCTCGCGGACGTGCTCCAGCTCGCGGTGCCGCCCAGGAACGCGCGGGCCGAGGCGAAGCCCTCCCCCGAGCCGCCCGAGCCGCCGCCGGCACCGGACGCGGGGACGTGGGTGCGGTACGGGAACGGCGGCGCGTTCCTGCGCGCCCTGGCCTCCGGTGGGGCCCCGCGCGCGGTGTGGACCGCGCTGCCCGGGCCGTCCTGGGCCGAGGAGATCGCCCGCGCCGTCGCGGCGACCCTGGCGGGCGGACGCGGCGCGCTGGTCGTGGTGCCCGACGGGCGCAGCGCCGGGCGGGTCGACGCCGCGCTCACCGCGCTGCTGGGCGAGGGACGGCACGCGCTGCTGACCGCCGAGTCCGGCCCGGAGAAGCGCTACCGGCAGTGGCTCGCCGTGCGGCGCGGCTCGGTGCGGGCCGTGGTCGGCACCCGCGCCGCGATGTTCGCCCCGGTCGAGAGGCTCGGCCTGGTGGTCGTGTGGGAGGACGGCGACTCCAGCCACAGCGACGACCACGCCCCCTTCCCGCACGTCCGCGAAGTGCTGGAGCTGCGCGCCACCCACGACAAGTGCGCGTTCCTGCTGGGCAGTACGAGCTGTACGGTCGAGGCCGCCCAGCTCGTCGAGAGCGGCTGGGCGGCGCCGCTGGTGGCGGACCGCGCCACCGTACGGTCGGCGGCGCCCCTGGTGCGTACGGTCGGGGACGGCGAGCTGGCCCGGGACGAGGCGGCCCGGGCTGCCCGGCTCCCCAGCCTCGCCTGGCAGGCCGTCCGGGACGGCCTGAAGAGCGGCCCCGTCCTGGTCCAGGTGCCCCGCCGGGGCTATGTCCCACGCCTCGCCTGCGAGCGGTGCCGCACCCCCGCGCGGTGCCGGCACTGCTCCGGGCCCCTGGAGGCGCCGGACGAGCGGGACCTGCGGTGCGGGTGGTGCGGGCGGGGCGAGCCGGAGTGGCGGTGCGCGGAGTGCGGCGGCGTCCGGCTCCGGGCGCAGGTCGTGGGCGCGCGCCGGACCGCCGAGGAGCTCGGCCGGGCGTTCCCCGCCGTGCCGGTGCGGACCTCGGGCCGCGACCATGTGCTGGACAGCGTGCCCGGGCGGCCCGCGCTCGTCGTCTCCACCCCCGGCGCCGAGCCCGTCGCCGAGGGCGGGTACGCGGCGGCGCTGCTCCTGGACGGCTGGGCGATGCTCGGGCGGCCCGATCTGCGGGCCGGGGAGGAGGCGCTGCGCCGCTGGATCGGCGCGGCCTCGCTGGTGCGCGGCCAGGACGAGGGCGGCACGGTGGTGGTCGTCGCGGAGCCGACGCTGCGGCCGGTCCAGGCCCTGGTCCGGTGGGACCCGGTCGGCCACGCCCTGCGCGAGCTGGCCGAACGGGCCGAGCTGGGCTTTCCCCCGGTCTCCCGGATGGCCGAGGTCACCGGGCGCGCGGAGGCGGTGGAGTCGTTCCTGACGAGCGTTCCGCTGCCGCCCGACGCGCAGATCCTGGGGCCGGTCCTGATGCGCCCGACCGAGCCGGGCCGGGCCCGGCGCCCCGGCGACCCCCCGGTGGGGGAGACCTGGGAGCGGGCGCTGCTGCGCGTGCCACCCGGCAGCGGCGCCGCCCTGGCCACCGCGCTGAAGACCGCCCAGGCGGGACGGCTGGCTCGCGGGGGCGGCGATCCGGTGCGGATCAGGGTGGATC
>NZ_JBJHPC010000860.1:0-2107 GCF_045257485.1 Streptomyces sp. YS-3
TTTCCGGCGTGGCCGTCGTGGTGGCGGGGCACTCGGATGGCTCGTCCGCGGCGGTGGTGGCGGGCGCGTCGTGCTCGAATGGCGGCTAGGGCGGCGGTGCCCGATGCCGTCGCCGCAGCCAGCAGGAGCCGCCGTGACGACGTCCCTACGCCGCCGCCCGCGTGTGCCGATACTCGTCGGCGCCCTCGCCGCCCTGGTGATGGGGGTGAGCGCCCCGGCCGCCTCCGCCACCGCGGGGCCCGCCGCGCCCGCGCCCGCGTGCACCGCGGACACCGGCCCGTACCAGTGGGAGCTGGAGCAATATCTGGGCCTGCCCGCCGACGGACGGCAGTCCGAGGCCGACTGCGTGGCGATCCGGGCCTTCCAGGAACGCAACGGCATCGTCCCCGCCGACGGGTACGCGAGTCTCGCCACCTACCGCACGAGCCTGGTCATCGAAGAACGCCGCGCCCCCAACAAGAGCGGGAACTGCCCCCAGCGGCAGGAGCGGCTCGTCTGTGTGGACCTCGCGCGCCAGCTCCTGTGGGTGCAGCGGGCCGGAAAGGTCGTCTATCCGGCGGTCGCCGTCCGCACCGGGCGCTGGGGCCAGCAGACCCGCAACGGCTGGCACGAGATCACCGAGCGCCGCATCGACGACCACTCCGAGCTGTACGACAACGCGCCGATGCCCTACGCCCAGTACTTCTCCGGCGGACAGGCCTTCCACGGTGTCTACGGCGACCTCTTCAACGGCGGTGGCTCGGCGGGCTGCATCAACCTGCGGCTGCGCGACGCCGAGCTCCTGTGGAACACCACCGCCATCGGCGACCCCGTCTTCATCTGGGGCCGCAAACCCGCGACATGAGGGACCGCCGTCGGCCTCGTGAACGGTGACCCGATCCGGGCCGATCAGCGCCCATCGGCCCGGAGCGCGTCGGCGCGCGAACCACGGCCCCCGTCAGGCCGCCTCGGGGAAGTGGCAGGCCACCTGGCGTGCCTCGCCCGGCGCGGCGATCCGCAGCACCGGCGCCTCGCTGCGGCAGCGGTCCCGCGCCTTGGGGCACCGGGGATGGAAGGTGCAGCCCGGCGGGGGCGCGGCCGGGCTCGGCGGGTCGCCCAGGAGCGTGATGCGTTCGCGGGCGCGCTCGGCGGCCGGGTCGGGGAGCGGCACGGCGGAGAGCAGCGCGCGCGTGTAGGGGTGGGCCGGGGCCGTGTAGACCCGCTCCTTCGCACCGATCTCGACGATCCGGCCCAGGTACATCACGGCGACCCGGTCGCAGACCCGTTTGACGACCGACAGGTCGTGGGCGATGAAGAGGTAGGCGAGGCCGAGTTCGTGTTGCAGACGCTCCATCAGGTTGACGATCTGGGCCTGCACGGAGACGTCCAGGGCCGAGACCGGCTCGTCCGCGATGACGAGGCGCGGCCCGGTGGCCAGGGCGCGGGCGATGCCGATGCGCTGGGCCTGGCCGCCGGAGAACTCGTGCGGGAAGCGGTCGATCTGCTCGGGGATGAGCCCGACCAGCTCCATCAGTTCGGCGGCCCGCCGCCGCGCGTCCGCCGCCGCACTCCCCTGGACCAGCAGGGGATCGGAGATGATCCGCGCGACGGTCTGGCGGGGGTTGAGCGAGGAGTGCGGGTCCTGGAAGACCATCTGGATCTCGCGGCGCAGCGGTTTGAGCTCGCGCTGCGAGAGATGGCTGATGTCCTGGCCGTCGTAGGAGATCGAGCCGCTGGAGGGTTCGAGCAGACGCACGATCGTGCGGCCGGTGGTGGACTTGCCGCAGCCGGACTCGCCGACCAGGCCGAGCGTCTCACCGGGCGCCACGTCGAAGCTGATGCCGTCGACCGCCCGTACGGGGGCCGAGCGGCGCCGCCGGGCCGGGTAGACCTTGGTCATGTCCCGTACGGACAGCAGGGGCGGGGTGGCTGTGGTCATGAAGGAGCGCCTCCGTACGTCGGGAGGTGGCAGGCGGACGCGTGGCCGGCGGGCCCGGACAGCAGGGGCGGCTCGGTCTCGCAGCGCAGCCGCTCGCTCGCCGCGGCGGACGCGGCGCGGGCGCAGCGGGGTGCGAAGGCACAGCCGGGAGCCGGCGTGAGCAGCGACGGCGGGCTGCCGGGGATGGCC
>NZ_JBJHPC010000087.1:0-18153 GCF_045257485.1 Streptomyces sp. YS-3
GGGCGGCGGGGGGACCGGCGCGGACTGCGCGGGAGCCTGCGCGTAGGGAGGCACCCGGAAGTCACGCAACGTCTCCGTCCGCTCGGGTCCCTGACCGGCCCCCTGAGTCATCGACCCCTCCACCACCGTCGCGCCGCCGTACACCGTAGGACCCCCCTGGTCGGGCGGGGATCCGTGGTGTCGTGCGCCCATCATAGGAATGCGGCCCGTGCTGTGTGACGCACCAGGGGTGGTGAATCCCGGTGCGCCCTTGGTTCAACGGTGGTTATGTCCTCAATGTGTTGGTCTAGTCCTTGTCCGCATCGCTGTCGGGACTCCTGTCCGGCACGTTGGGGTCCTGGCTGAGTCCCCTGCGGGGTTCCGCGACAGGAGAGCGCGGGGGACTGACCGTCGTCCGGGGCGACCGGCGTTGCGACGAGGTACGGACGATGAGTTCGGTCGGTATCACCTGCTCGATCGGGTGACCGTGGTCGATGCCTTCGATGGCGTCGATGAGCAGTTGGACCACGGCCGTGCCGATGCGCCGGGGCTTGAGCGAGAGCGTGGTGATGGGCGGTTCGGTGGTCGCGTACACGGTGGACTCGCTGCAGCAGACGAGCAGCAGGTCCTCGGGCACCCGCAGTCCGTATCTGCGGGCGGCTGCCAGCAGGTCGGTGCCGTTGGGGTCGAACAGTCCGTACACGGCGTCGGGCCGGTCCGGGCGGGCGAGCAGCCGGTCGGCCGCGACGGCGCCCGCGCACGGATCGTGGGCGGGGTAGGACTCGTAGACGGGGTCCTGCCCGACCCTTTCGCACCAGCGCAGATAGGCCTCGGTGGAGAGACGGGTATAGGTGTCGGTGGTGGTGCCGGTGAGAAGGCCGATCCGGCGGGCGCCGGCGTCGGCGAGATGGTCGAGCAGTTCGAGGACGGCGGCCTCGTGGTCGTTGTCGACCCATGCGGTCACCGGCAGTGAACCCGCCGGACGGCCGTCGGAGACCACCGGAAGGCCCTGGCGGACCAGTTCGGTGACCAGGGGGTCCTGGTCGGAGGGGTCGATCACGACGGTGCCGTCGAGAGCGACGTTCGACCACACGTCCGCTGGGCTGCGGCGTGAGGTGGCGGGCAGGATGACGAGGGCGTACCCGCGCGCCAGTGCGGCGGATGTCGCGGCCCTCGCCATCTCGGCGAAATAGGCGAACTCGGTGAAGGTGAAAGGTTCATCCCCGTAGGTCGTGACAGTCAGGCCGATGAGGCCCGACTTTCCGGTACGGAGCGTGCGGGCCGCTGCGGATGGGCGGTAGCCCAGCCGGTCTGCGACCTCGCGGACGTGGCGGCGGGTGGCGTCGGGGAGCCGGCCCTTGCCGTTGAGCGCGTCTGAGACGGTCGTGATGGAGACACCGGCTGCGGCGGCCACGTCCCGAATGCCCGCCCGCCCCAGCCGGCGACCGGTTGACCGGCTCACCTGGTGCTTCCCTGCTGCTGTCATGGCGAGCCGATAGTAGGGCGAGGGGGGATGGTTGGACCGCGTGCATATGCACGCGTTGACAGGCACGTTTCTGCATGGTCAAACGTGGCTAATGCCCCTGCATTCCAAGGGAGTTGGAGGCGGTGACGTTCCAGTGGCGGTTGTCGATCGGTGGGCAGCTGCCGAATGCCCGATGTTTCGAAGCGGTCTCAACTCACCTGCACGAGGGATGCGCGCCACGGCGCGAGCCACCGGCGCACGGCTTCGACGGGGGAGCGCTCCCCCTTTCGCGCGCTCACGGCTCCCCGGTCCCGGCGAGGGCGACCGCCCGCACCCGGAGGATGCCCACGGCTCTTCGCAGGGGCGCCGAATCCTCATAAGGTGAGCAGTATTCGTACGGACGGATTGGTCGAGGAGGACCTGCGGTGAGCGAGACGAGCCCCAAGCTGCGCGCCGAGCTGGACGGCATCCCCACCTACAAGCCAGGCAGGCCCGCCGCCGCCGGCGGTCCGGTCGCGTACAAGCTGTCCTCCAACGAGAACCCGTACCCGCCGCTGCCGGGTGTGATGGAGAGCGCCGTCGCCGCAGCCGGGAACTTCAACCGCTACCCCGACATGGCGTGCACCGGTCTGATGAACGAGCTGGCCGACCGCTTCGGCGTGCCGCTCACCCACCTCGCCACCGGCACCGGCTCGGTCGGGGTCGCGCAGCAGCTGCTCCAGGCCACCTCCGGCCCCGGTGACGAGGTCATCTACGCCTGGCGCTCCTTCGAGGCTTACCCGATCATCACCCAGGTCAGCGGCGCGACGTCCGTACAGGTGCCGCTGACGCCGGGGGATGTGCACGACCTGGACGCCATGGCCGAGGCGGTCACCGACCGGACCCGGCTGATCTTCGTCTGCAACCCGAACAACCCGACCGGCACCGTGGTGCGCCGGGCGGAGCTGGAACGATTCCTCGACCGCGTGCCGTCCGATGTGCTGGTCGTCCTGGACGAGGCGTACAAGGAGTTCGTCCGCGACACCGAGGTCCCGGACGGGCTGGAGATCTACCGCGACCGCCCGAACGTGGCGGTGCTGCGCACCTTCTCCAAGGCGTACGGGCTCGCCGGACTGCGAATCGGCTTCGCCGTCGCCCATGAGCCGGTGGCCGCGGCGCTGCGCAAGACGGCCGTCCCCTTCGGCGTCAGCCAGGTCGCCCAGGACGCCGCGGTCGCCTCCCTGCGCGCCGAGGACGAACTGCTCGGCCGCGTGGGCGCGCTGGTCGGTGAGCGTGCCCGGGTGTACGAGGGCCTGGTCGGCCAGGGCTGGACCGTGCCGGAGACGCAAGCGAACTTCGTCTGGCTGCGCCTCGGCGAGCGGACGGTGGAGTTCGCGCAGGCCTGTGAGGCGGCGGGCGTGGTGGTCCGGCCGTTCGCGGGTGAGGGCGTGCGGGTCACGATCGGCGAGACCGAGGCCAACGACCTCTTCCTGAAGGTGGCCGAGGGCTTCCGCAAGGCGTACTAGGACTGTCCCGCGGGTCCGGTCGCGACGGGGACACCGTTCGCGCCGGACCCGGTCCGTGAGGTCTCCGAGCCCTGGTCCGGTCCCTGGAGACCGGTCCCTGGAGGCCGGTCCGCCCGGACGGGCTCGTCGGTGCGGATGGTGGCAGGCACCCGACAATCCCTGACCCGGCCCACGACTTGCACGCGCGCGTCAGAGGGCATTCGTCACTGCGCGTGACCGGCCTCGCGCCCTGCGGAAGCGCCGGCGCACCGCTCTCGGCCCAGAACGCGACCGTGCCGGGCACTGGCCAGGCGCCCCCGCGACCTCGGCCCACAGAGGTACCCCCCCCGATTGAAGCCCCGGAAGCATGTGCGACATAATGCTTGTGAATGTGAACGCGTTCACAAGCGTGTCCCGCTTCATCCCGTAATCGGTGGGATCAGAGGGGCAAAGCGCCGCTGTGATCACGGCGATGTAAGGAGATGACGTTGTGAATCTGGCTCTGGCGCCGGAAACACTGGCGCGATGGCAGTTCGGCATCACCACCGTCTACCACTTCCTCTTCGTCCCCCTCACGATCTCGCTCGCCGCGCTCACCGCGGGGCTGGAGACCGCGTGGGTGCGGACCGAGAACGAGAAGTACCTCAGGGCGACGAAGTTCTGGGGCAAGCTCTTCCTGATCAACATCGCGATGGGTGTCGTCACCGGCATCGTCCAGGAGTTCCAGTTCGGCATGAACTGGTCCGACTACTCGCGGTTCGTGGGTGACATCTTCGGCGCCCCGCTCGCCTTCGAGGCGCTCATCGCCTTCTTCTTCGAGTCGACCTTCATCGGGCTGTGGATCTTCGGCTGGGACAAGCTGCCGAAGAAGATCCACCTCGCCTGCATCTGGATGGTCTCGATGGGCACCATCCTCTCCTCGTACTTCATCCTGGCCGCCAACTCCTGGATGCAGCACCCGGTCGGCTACACGATCAACAAGGCCCGCGGGCGTGCCGAGCTCACCGACTTCTGGCACGTGCTGACGCAGGACACCACCCTGGTCGTCGTCTTCCACACGCTCACCGCGTCCTTCCTCACCGGTGGCGCGTTCATGGTCGGCGTCGCTGCCATCCACCTCCGCCGCAAGAAGCACATCCCGGTGATGCGCACCTCGCTCCGGCTCGGCCTGGTCACGCTGGTGGTGGGCGGACTGCTCACAGCCGTCAGCGGCGACCAGCTCGGCAAGGTCATGTTCAAGCAGCAGCCCATGAAGATGGCGGCGGCCGAGGCGCTCTGGGACGGCGAGAAGTCGGCGCCCTTCTCGATATTCGCCTACGGAGACGTGGCCAAGGGGCACAACAGCGTCGAGATATCGGTCCCGGGCGTGCTCTCCTTCCTCGCCGACAACAACTTCTCCTCGTACGTCCCCGGCATCAACGACGTGAACAAGCAGGAGCAGCAGAAGTACGGGCCGGGCGACTACCGGCCCAACATCCCGGTCACCTTCTGGGGCTTCCGCTGGATGATCGGTTTCGGCATGACGTCCTTCGCCATCGGAGCCGTCGGTCTCTGGCTCACACGCAAGAAGTTCCTGCTGGCACCCGGCCTGCGGACCGGCGACGACGAGGTGCCGCATCTGGTCCTCTTCCGGAACAAGGCGCTCAGCACCCGGCTGACCGGCTGGTACTGGTTCACCGCCATCTGGACCCTCGGTTTCCCGCTGATCGCCAACTCCTGGGGCTGGATCTTCACCGAGATGGGCCGTCAGCCCTGGGTCGTCTACGGCGTACTGCGCACCAGGGACGCGGTCTCCCCCGGTGTCTCGCAGGGCGAGGTCCTCACCTCGATGATCGTCTTCACCCTGCTCTACGCGGTGCTCGCGGTGATCGAGGTGCGGCTGCTCGTGAAGTACGTCAAGGCCGGACCGCCCGAACTCACCGAGACCGACCTGAACCCGCCCACCAAGATCGGCGGGGACGACCGCGACCCCGACCGGCCGATGGCCTTCTCGTACTGAGGCTGAGGAGACAGAGGCATGGAACTCCACGACGTCTGGTTCGTACTCATCGCCGTCCTGTGGACCGGCTACTTCTTCCTGGAGGGCTTCGACTTCGGAGTCGGCATCCTCACGAAGCTGCTGGCCCGTGACCGCATGGAGAAGCGGGTCCTGATCAACACGATCGGGCCGGTCTGGGACGGCAACGAAGTGTGGCTGCTCACCGCCGGCGGCGCGACCTTCGCCGCCTTCCCCGAGTGGTACGCCACGCTCTTCTCCGGCTTCTATCTGCCGCTGCTGATCATCCTGGTCTGTCTGATCGTGCGCGGTGTGGGCTTCGAGTACCGCGCGAAGCGGCCCGAGGAGAAGTGGCAGCGCAACTGGGAGGAGGCCATCTTCTGGACCTCGCTCATCCCGGCGTTCCTGTGGGGTGTGGCCTTCGGCAACATCGTGCGCGGAGTGAAGATCGACGCGCACAAGGAGTACGTGGGCACCTTCTGGGACCTGCTCAACGGGTACTCGATCCTCGGCGGTCTGGTGACGCTGTTCCTGTTCACCTTCCACGGCTCGGTCTTCACCTCCCTGAAGACCGTCGGTGAGATCCGCGAGCGGTCGCGGGCGCTGGCACTGAAGCTGGGACTGGCCACCGCCGTGCTGGCGCTCGCCTTCCTCATCTGGACGCAAGTCTCGCGTGGTGACACCAAGAGCCTGGTCGCGATGGTGATCGCGGTCGTCGCCCTGGTCGGGTCGATCGCAGCGATCAAGGTGGGCCGGGAAGGCTGGTCGTTCGCCCTGTCCGGCATCACCATCGCGGCGGCCGTGGCGATGCTCTTCCTGACGCTCTTCCCGAACGTCATGCCGTCCTCGCTGCACGAGGAGTGGAGCCTCACGGTCTCCAACGCCTCCTCCAGTCCGTACACGCTGAAGATCATGACCTGGTGCGCGGGCATCGCGACCCCGGTGGTGCTCCTCTACCAGGGCTGGACGTACTGGGTCTTCCGCAAGCGGATCGGCACCCAGCACATCGCCGACGCGCACTGAGACCGCCCGGAGGGTGTGTTTCACGTGAAACACACCCTCTCCCCCGGCCCCCTGACCCCCCGAGGGGATGTTTCACGTGAAACCGATCGACCCGCGACTGTTCCGATACGCCTCGGCCACCCGTCGTTTCCTCGCTGCCGTGGTCGCTCTCGGCCTGGTCGGCGCGGGACTGGTCATTGCCCAGGCGATGCTCATCGCCGAGATCGTGGTGGGGGCGTTCCAGGGCGACCTGGGTGCCGACGGGCTGCGGACACCTCTGCTGCTGCTCGGAGCGGTCGCGGTCGGACGGGGGCTGGTGTCCTGGCTGACCGAGCTGGCGGCCCACCGGGCGAGCGCGGCGGTCAAGTCGGAGCTGCGGGGCAGGCTGCTGGAGCGGGCCGCGCGGCTGGGACCGGAGTGGCTGAGCGGGCAGCGGACCGGTTCGCTGGTCGCGCTCGCCACTCGTGGGGTGGACGCGCTCGACGACTACTTCTCGCGCTATCTGCCGCAGTTGGGGCTCGCCGTCGTGGTCCCCGTGGCGGTACTGGCCAGGATCGTCACCGAGGACTGGGTGTCGGCGGCGACCATCGTCGTCACCCTGCCGCTCATCCCGCTGTTCATGGCGCTCATCGGCTGGGCCACCCAGGCCCAGACGGACCGCCAGTGGCATCTTCTGTCCCGGCTGTCGGGGCACTTCCTGGACGTGGTCGCCGGGCTGCCGACGCTGAAGGTGTTCGGCCGGGCCAAGGCACAGGCCGAGTCGATCCGGAAGATCACCACCGAGTACCGCCGGGCCACGCTGAAGACCCTGCGGATCGCGTTCCTGTCGTCGTTCGCGCTGGAGCTCCTCGCCACGCTGTCGGTGGCGCTGGTGGCCGTCGGCATCGGTATGCGCCTGGTCCACGGCGATCTGGATCTCTACACCGGGCTGGTGATCCTGGTCCTCGCCCCCGAGGCGTATCTGCCGCTGCGGCAGGTGGGCGCGCAGTACCACGCGGCGGCCGAGGGACTGTCGGCCGCGGAGGAGATCTTCGCGGTCCTGGAGACTCCGGTGCCCGAGGGCGGGACGGGCGCGGTGCCGTCCGGTCCGGTCCGGATCGAGGTCGACGGGGTGACGGTCCGCCACCCCGGACGCGGCGAACCGTCGCCGGCCGCTGCCTCCTTGATGGTGGAGCCCGGCCAGACCGTGGCGCTGACCGGGCCGAGCGGGGTCGGGAAGTCGACCCTCCTCGGCGCGGTGCTGGGGTTCGTGGCGCCGGACGAGGGGCGGATCCGGATCTCCGGCACCGATCTGAGCGAGCTCTCCCTGGAGCAGTGGCGCGAGCGGGTCGCCTGGGTGCCGCAGCGGCCTCATCTGTTCGCCGGGACGATCGCGGAGAACGTACGCCTCGCACGACCGGACGCGGACGACACGGCGGTACGCGACGCCCTGCGGGACGCGGGTGCGCTGGAGTTCGTCACCGCGCTGCCGGACGGCCCGGCCACCGAGCTCGGAGAGGGCGGAGCGGGTCTCTCGGCCGGACAGCGCCAACGACTGGCACTGGCCAGGGCGTTCCTCGCGGACCGGCCGGTACTGCTGCTCGACGAGCCCACGGCCGCGCTGGACGGCGCGACCGAGGCGGGCATCGTCGAGGCTGTACGGAGACTGTCGGCGGGCCGCACCGTGCTGCTGGTGGTCCACCGCCCCGCTCTCCTGGCGGTCGCGGACCGAGTGGTGGAGCTGCGGCCGGGCGCAGAACATGACGCGACGGCGCGGGATGCGGCGGGGGAAAGCGGTGACGTGGTCGCCGCAGCTTCCCCTGTCGCTGCTCCCGGCCCGGCCGATCACACCCCCGTCCCCGCCTCTTCCGCTTCGGCCGCCTCCCGCGACGTGCTGGCGCGCGTGCGCGGAGCCGCCGAAGGACTGCGCGGGCGCCTCGCGCTGGCGCTGCTGCTGGGGGCGTTGGCGCTCGGGTCGGCCGTGGGCCTCATGGCGGTCTCCGGGTGGCTCATCTCGCGCGCCTCCGAGCAGCCGCCGGTGCTGTATCTGATGGTGGCCGTGACGGCGACCCGGGCGTTCGGCATCGGGCGGGCCGTCTTCCGGTACGCCGAGCGGCTGGTCTCCCACGACGCCGTCCTGCGGATGCTGGCGGAGGTGCGCGTCGCGGTGTACCGCAGGCTGGAGCGGATCGCCCCGGCGGGGCTGCGCTCCACCCGGCGCGGCGATCTGCTGTCCCGGCTGGTCGCGGATGTGGACCAGCTCCAGGACTACTGGCTGCGCTGGGCGCTGCCCGCCGCCGTGGCCGTGCTGGTCTCGGTGGCCAGTGCCGGCTTCACCGCCTGGCTGCTGCCCGAGGCGGGATTGGTGCTCGCGATCGGGCTGCTGATCGCCGGGGTGGCCGTACCGATGGTCAGCGGCGCCTGCGCACGCCGCGCCGAACGGCAACTCGCCTCGGCGCGCGGGCTCCTGTCCACCCGGGTGACCGACCTGCTCACCGGTACGGGGGAGCTGACGGTGGCCGGCGCGCTCGGCCGCCGCACCCGTGAGGTGAAGGACGCCGACTCGGTGCTCACCAAGATCGCGTCGAGGACCGCCGCAGCCATCGCGCTCGGCGGCGGTCTTTCCGCGCTGACCTGCGGACTGACCGTCGTGGCCGCCGCTCTCGTCGGGGTACAGGCGGTCGCCGACGGACGGCTGGACGGGGTATGCCTCGCCGTCGTGGTCCTGGTACCGCTGGCCGCCTTCGAAGCCGTCAACGGGCTGCCGCTTGCCGTCCAGGCGCGTCAACGGGTCCGGCGGAGCGCGGAGCGGGTGTACGAGGTGCTCGACGCTCCCGTACCGGTACGGGAGCCGGAACACCTGGCCACGGCGCCCGCGTCGCCCTTCCCGCTGGAGCTGCGGGGACTGGCCGCCCGTCACGAAGGACAGAGCCGGGACGCGCTGAGCGATTTCACGCTGACGCTCACCCCGGGCAGGCGGGTCGCCGTCGTCGGCACCTCGGGGTCCGGCAAGACCACCCTCGCCCAGGTGCTACTGCGCTTCCTGGACGCGCGCGAGGGCACGTACCGGATCGGCGGGAAGGACGTTTCGGCGCTCGCGGGCGACGACGTCCGTGAGCTGGTCGGCCTCTGCGCCCAGGACGCCCACATCTTCGACAGCTCCGTACGCGAGAACCTGCGGCTCGCCCGTCCCGGCGCGGACGAGGACGCGCTGCGCGACGCGCTGGCGGCGGCGCGGCTGCTCGACTGGGTGGATTCCTTGCCCGACGGCCTCGACACCCTCGTCGGGGAGCACGGTGCCCGACTCTCGGGCGGCCAGCGCCAGCGGCTCGCCCTGGCCCGCGCGCTCCTGGCCGACTTCCCGGTGCTCGTCCTGGACGAGCCGGCCGAGCACCTGGACCTGGCGACGGCCGACGCGCTCACGGCGGACCTGCTCCGGGCGACCGAGGGCCGGACGACCGTCCTGATCACCCACCGGCTGCGCGGCCTCGACGCCGTGGACGAGGTGGTGGTGCTCTCCGAGGGCCGGGTGGTGCAGCGGGGGACGTACGACGCGCTCGCCCTGGTCGACGGGGAACTGCGGCGGATGCTGGAGCGTGAGCGCGCCAGTGATCTCCTTCAGGAGGCCCGCCCGGTCTGAGAACCCTTCAGGGATCCATGCCCCGCGCCGCCAAGTTCGACTTTCCCCGCCAAATGGGACTAATTAGGCTCAGGGGCATGTCAGTGCCGGACCCGAAGGACCCCCAGGACTCCAAGGACATTCAGGACCCCGACGCGCTCGAAGCGGCGGCCCTGGCCACCCGGAGCCTCCAGGGGCTGTCCACCGAGCTCACCGCGCGCGTGCCGCAGCTGCTGGAGGCGATGCGTTCCGTCGGTACCGGCCTGGAACTGCACTCCACCCTCGACCGGATCTGTGAGACCGCCGCCGAGCTGGCCGGCGCCCGGTACGCGGCGATCGGGGTCGTCGACGAGACGGGCACGGGACTCTCCGACTTCGTGACGTACGGCGTCGGTTTCGAGGAGGCCGCCGCCATCGGGCGCCGCCCGGACGGCCACCGGGGGCTGCTCGGCCGGCTGATCCAGCACCCCGAGCCACTGCGGCTCACCGACCTCTCCGCCGACCCGCACTTTGCCGGATTCCCCGCTCACCACCCGCCGATGCGGACGTTCCTCGGAGTCCCCATCCAAGTGCAGGGTGAGATCTTCGGGAACCTGTATCTGACCGAGAAGAGCGGCGGGGCCGACTTCAACGACTACGACCTGCACATGCTCCGGGTGCTGGCCACCGAGGCGGGGATCGCCATCGGCAATGCCCGGCTGTACGAGGCGGCGCGACAGCGCGAGCGCTGGATCGACGGATCGGTCGCCGTCACCACCGCGCTGCTCTCGGGCGGTGACGCGGACGACGCCCTGGAGGTCGTCGCCGAACAGGCCCGCCACCTCGCGGACTCCGCGGCCGGAATCGTGCTGCTGCCCGCGGAGGAGGGCGGCCTGGAGATCGTCGCCGTCTCCACCGACGACGCCGGCTCGGTGCTGGGCGTGGTGATTCCGCCGGAGAGCCCGGTCGTCGCCACGCTGCTGGAGGGCGAGGCGGTCTTCATGGAAGACGCGGCGACCGACGCCAGGATGATCACCAAGCTCGCCGAGCGGTACGGCCCGAGCATGATGCTTCCACTGCACAGCGGTGGCCGGGTGCTGGGCGCCCTCGCCACTCCGCGCGCGCGGGGAGGCCGCCCGTTCACCGAGGCCGAACGGACGCTGGCGACCCAGTTCGCCTCACAGGCGGCGCTCGCCCTGATGATGGCGGAGGCACAGCGCGACCGGGAGCGCCTTGCCGTCTACGAGGATCGCGACCGGATCGCCCGGGACCTCCACGACCTGGTCATCCAACGGCTCTTCGCCACCGGGATGATGCTGGAGGGCGCCCAGCGCCAGTCGATCGTGCCCGAGGTGCAGCGGGGTGTCGGCAAGGCCGTCGACGAGCTGGACGTGACGATCCAGGAGATCCGCACGGCGATCTTCGCGCTCCAGCAGGAACCCGCCGAGGTGCCGTCCGGACTGCGCACCCGGGTACTGCGGGAGATCAACATGGCGGCGGTGCCGCTCGGCTTCAGGCCCGCGCACCGCTTCGTCGGCCCGGTCGACGCACTGGTCGGCGAAGTGACCGGCAAGAACCTCATCGCGGCCCTGCGGGAGGCGCTGTCCAACGCTTTCCGGCACGCCGAGGCCTCGTCCATCGAGGTCGTCGTGGACGCCACCGTCCAGCTCCCGGACGGCAGTCAGGGCGTGCGGCTCACCGTCGCGGACAACGGCGTCGGCATCCCCGAGGGCGGCCGTCGCAGCGGACTGCGCAACCTCCGGCGGCGGGCGGAGGCGCTGGGCGGCTCCAGTACGTACGGGCCCGGCACCGGGAAGGACGGCGGCGGGACGACGGTGGTGTGGGAGGCACCGCTTTAAGGGAGGTGAGCGGGGCAGGTGCGGACTTGGTTCACCGTCTGCTCCCAGAGGTGCCGTGAGTCGTCTCCCTCCCGCCTCTGTACGCCAGTCGGGGGGAGCGGCCCCCGGGCCAGAGGTGTGTTTCACGTGAAACGTGCCTCGGCCGCGCGACGATCCGGGGATGCGTCTCGGACATCCGTGCAGGGCTCTCGCTCTGGTCCTGTGTGTGCTCGCCGGGCCGCTCACGTCCGCCGCCAGAGCGGCCGACGACCCCGATGTGCCCCGCACCAGCGTGACGGTGGCACGGCTCTTTCTGGACGCCGCCCAGGCGACCACAGCGTATGAGCAGGGCAGACGCGCGGCGGAGACGCAGCGGGCGAAAGCGGAGTGGCTCGACCGGCTGCTCGCCGACCGCAGACGTGAACTCGTACGGCTCCATGACGACCTGGGCCGGGTGGCCCGTGCGCAGTACCGGACCGGCGGGGACATCGCATACACCGCGCAGTTGTTGCTCGCGGACGACCCCGATGAGCTGATGCGCGGTCAGCGGCTGGCGTGGCAGGCGGACATGGCCGTGACGCGGCTCTACAGGAAGGCGCGCCGGGCGGAAGGGGGGCTCACGTCCGCCCAGCGCAGGGCTCAGGACGCCTGGCGTGACCTCGCGGACCGCAGGGACCGACTGGAAGACCTCAGGAAGTCCCTTTCCGCCCGCCTGGAGGAGGCGCGCTGGGAGCTTCAGGGCGAGGCCGACCGGAGCGTCGCGGCGGGCCAGTGCCGCGGCGCCGTACGCCTGGAGGAGCCACCGGGCTCACACCCCGCGAGTGCCTGGACGGCTCCCGTGGATACGTACCGGTTGTCGGCGGGCTTCGACAGCGCGGGCGAGCACTGGGCCCAGCGCCACACGGGGCAGGACTTCGCCGTGGACATCGGCACCCCGGTACGGGCGGTGGGCGCGGGCCGGGTCGTCTCCGTGTCGTGCGGCGGCGGCTTCGGGATCGAGGTCGTCATCGGGCACCCCGGCGGCTACTACTCGCAGTACGCGCATCTGGCGGCGGTCGCCGTGGACCAGGGAGAGCGCGTGAGCACCGGACAGTGGATCGGCCAGGCCGGCACCACCGGCAACTCGACCGGCCCGCACCTCCACTTCGAGATCCGGCTCACCCCCGAGATGGGCTCGGCGGTCGACCCGCTGCGGTGGCTGAGCGAGCACGGGGTGGCACTGCGCAGCAACGCCGCCGAACCGGAACCGGACGAACCGTGACCGGCGTTCAGAGAGAGGCCAGGATCCGCTCGATGACGACCGCCACACCGTCGTCGTTGTTGGCGACCGTATGACCGGAGGCGGCTGCCACGACGTCGGGGTGGGCGTTGCCCATGGCGTACGAGGTGCCCGCCCAGGTGAGCATCTCGACGTCGTTGGGCATGTCACCGAAGGCGACGACCTCGGAGGGGAGGATGCCGCGCTCGGCGCAGCACAGTTCGAGCGTGGACGCCTTGGAGACGCCGGGGCCGCTGATCTCCAGGAGGGCGGTCGGGCTGGACCGGGTGATCTCGGCGCGCGTCCCGACGGCCTTGCGGGCCAGTGCCAGGAAGTCGTCGGGCGGCAGCTCGGGGTGGTGGGCGAGCAGCTTGAGGATGGGCTCGGCGGCCGTCCCGGCGTCGGCGGCCAGCAGTTTCTCGGCGGGGGCGATGCTGCTGGCGGCGTTCATCAGCATCGGCGGATAGGCCAGCTCGTGGTGGAGCCCGCCGGTCTGCTCGACGGCGAAAGAGGTGCCGGGGACGGCGGCGCGCAGGATTGCGACGACGTCCATGGCGGCCGTGCGCTCCAGCGGGCGGACCTTGACGAACCGGTGCTCCGAGACGCCGTCGTGAAGATCGACCACGACAGCACCGTTGCCGCAGATGGCCAGGCCGTGGCCCTGGACGTGATCGCTGACCACGTCCATCCAACGGACGGGGCGGCCCGTGACGAAGAAGACCTCGATGCCCGCCTCCTCGGCTGCGGCGAGCGCCGCGACCGTCCGCTCCGAGACGGATTTGTCGTCGCGCAGCAGCGTGCCGTCCAGGTCGGTCGCGATGAGCCGGGGGACGGCGGGGACAGGATGCTCGGCGGGGACGGGCTCGGTAGCTGAGGTCACAGATCCCATTGTCCCGTACACGGGTCTACGGATGGGCGGGGGAGCGCACATGTGAGTGCGTGCTCTGAGGCGTGCGGGGCGCAAGGGGCGCATGAGACGCCGCCCGGCCCCCGGCTCTCTGCTGATCCTCTGTCGCCCCTGTGTCGGGTCCGCACGTGCCGCTCCCAGCGGGCCGTGTGACCAAGGGAGCACCGCGGGACGCCGGGAGTGTCAGAGGCAGCCGTTAGTGTCGTAGCCATGCGTCTGAGCACTGTGATTCTCCCGGTACGCCGCTGGCACGACGGCGGTCGCGACGAGTGGCTGCGCGCCGAGGAGCTGGGCTTCCACACCGCGTACACCTATGACCACCTGTCCTGGCGGACCTTCCGCGACGGCCCGTGGTTCGGCGCGGTGCCGACGCTGACCGCCGCTGCCGCCGCCACCACGCGGATGCGGCTCGGCACGCTGGTCACCTCGCCGAACTTCCGGCATCCGGTGACCCTCGCCAAGGACCTGATCACGCTCGACGACGTCTCGAACGGCCGGATCACGCTCGGGATAGGCGCCGGTGGCAACGGTTTCGACGCCACCGCTCTGGGCCAGCAGGCGTGGACGCCGCGCGAGCGGGCCGACCGCTTCGCGGAGTTCGTGCCGCTGCTCGACCGCCTGCTGACCGAGGACGCGGTGACGTCCGAGGGCGCCGTGTACTCGGCGGTCGAGGCGCGCAACATCCCCGGCTGTGTGCAGCGGCCCCGGCTGCCGTTCGCCGTGGCGGCGACCGGTCCGCGCGGCCTGAAGCTGGCGGCGCGGCACGGGCAGGCGTGGGTGACCACCGGCGACCCGAAGCTCTTCGAGACCGGCACGCCCGAGCAGTCGGTGGAGGCGATCCGCGGACAGATGAAGAAGCTCGGCGAGGCCTGTGACGACATCGGCCGTGACGTGGAGGAGCTGGACAAGATCCTGCTCACCGGCTTCACGCCGGAGCCCCGGCGGGTGCTGGAGTCGCTCGACGCCTTCGTGGACTTCGCGGGCAGGCACTTCGAGCTCGGAGTGACGGAGATCGTCCTGCACGCGCCGATCCCGGACTCGGACTTCGCGGTCGACCGGAAGGTGTTCGAGCAGATCGCCACGGAGGGGCTGGCGCAGCTGCGCTGAGGCGGTGGTGGGGGGTGTGGATGACGCCCCCCGTATCGCCTCCGCCGCCATGCCCGTGTACGGCTTCCCGGGTCAGCTCTTGGGGCGTACGCGCTTGCTCAGCCAGGGTGAGAGGGTGCCGCCGAGGACCAGTTCCTTGTACGTCTCGTCACCGGGCAGAGGTACCACCAGCCACCATCCCGGCGGGAAGAAGCGGCCCTTGACGTACGCCAGGTCGCCGTAGACCGACCGGAGAAACGCGGGCACGGCGTCGCGCGGCACGTCGTGGAACTCCACGCCGTCGACGGTGATCTTCGCGTCGTCCTCCGCGAAGAGCTGCACGGTGACCGCGGGCGAGCCGCCGAGCTCGACGAAGGCCTCGTGCGGAAGCGATCCGTCCGGGTCCTGGACGGTGAACGCCCCGGCCGACGTGCGACGCGAGGAGCGGTCGGCGCCTATGTCGTGGGTGACCTCGACGGCGAGGTGGTGTGCGCGGGCGACCTCGTTGATCGCGGCGACAGCGCTCTCGGTGCTGGGAAGACGCGGGTGTGCCATGCCGTCGATCATCTCAGCCGAGGGCGCGGGCCGGCCGGTTCTTTTCGCACGCTCACTCGGGAAGGCGCAGGTACTTCGGCGGTACGGCGTCGGTCAGCCACACCCCGTTCGCGCTGATGTGGAAGACGTGGCCGTCGCGCCGCATCGCCGCCGCGTCCACGCTCAGGACGACGGGACGGCCGCGCCGGGCGCCGACCCGTGTCGCCGTCTCGCGGTCGGCGGAGAGGTGCACATGGTGGCGGGCCATCGGCCGCAGCCCCTCGGCCCGGATCGCGTCCAGGCTGCGGGCCACGGTGCCGTGGTAGAGGTACGCGGGCGGTTCCGCGGCCGGGAGGCCCAGGTCGACGGCGACGGTGTGGCCCTGACTGGCCCGAATGCGGTCGCCCTCGATCACGAAGCGGCGCTTGTCGTTGACGGCGACCACGTGGTCGAGCTCGGCGCGGGAGAGCGGGAAGTGGTGCGCCGCCGCCGCCCGCAGCAGGGTGTCGATGTCGACCCAGCCGTGCGGGTCGAGGGTGAGCCCGAGGCGTTCGGGCTGGTGGCGCAGGTGTTTCGACAGGTACTTGGACACCTTCACGGTGCGTCTGTCGTCCGGTGTTTCGGCCATGCCGTCAGGGTGCCGGGCGGCAAGCGGCCCGGCACCTCATTTTCGCCGCTTTCCGCGCTTCCTCCGCTGAGCACGATGCTGGTGTGACATCGGCCCTCGCGTCACGCCTTGAGTTGCTCCGCGGCCCAGCGTGCCCACTCCTCGTGCATCGCGCTGAGCCGCTTGCCGTACTCCAGGGCCAGCCGGCCGTGGACGGAGAGCGGGTCGTCGTCCCACTCGATCGAGGCCTCGGCCTGCTCCAGGCCGGCTCGCTGGCGGGAGGCCCGTTCGGCCTCGGTCAGGAGGTACGTCCGCGCCTCCAGTGGGGTGAGGAGGCCCAGGAAGAAGACGCGCAGCAGGGAGTCGCTGCGGCGGGTCCGGGACGGTTCGGTCTCGGTGAGCCAGTGGCGCAGCTCGGCCCGGCCCGGGTCGGTGATGGCGTACTCCTTGCGGCCCCGGGGGCCCTCGGCGGCCACCTCGACCAGGCCGGAGTCGGAGAGCTTGCCCAGCTCGCCGTAGACCTGGCTCTGCGTCGCCGACCAGACGTGGGAGAGCGAGGTCTCGAACAGTTTCATCAGGTCGTAGCCGCTGGCCGGACGTTCGGCCAGCAGCCCCAGGACCGCGTGACGAAGGCTCATGTCCTTCACTCTACATTCCACTCTTGACACGTCAATCCAGGAACCTCTACCTTTGACATGTCGAAGTTGGAATGTGGAGCGGGCGAGAGCCCGATGAAGGGGGACTCCCATGAACTACCTGCGCGGATTCATTCCGTGGATCGTCTTCGCCGCCGTCGGCAGCGAGCACTGGCAGTGGGGCGCGGTCGCCGCCCTCGCCGTGGGCGCCTGGTTGTTCTCCGTCGACCGCAAGCGCGGCGCGACGGCCGACTCGCTGATCCTGGAGCAGTCGACCATCGCCTTCTTCGCGGTACTGAGCGTGGTGGCCTTCGCTGCACCGGACAGCGGACTGCGGGAGTACGGCGGGGCGCTCGCCACCGGATGGCTGGCCCTGACCGCGTGGGCGACGCTGGCCGTCCGGCGGCCCTTCACCACCGGCATAGCCAAGCGGCAGGCGCCGCGCGAGCTGTGGAACAACCCGGTGTTCCTCCGCATCAACGTGGTGCTGACCGCCGCCTGGGCCGCCGCCTTCACCGTCACCGCCGTCGCGCTCGCCCTCGTCCATGTCGAGTCGCTGGGCAGCGCCGCCGCGATGGCCGTGCAGGTCGCCGGGTTCGCCGTGCCCGCCCTCTTCACCGCCAAGTACCCGGAGCGCGCCCGGCGCGCCGCGCAGGCCGCCAGAGTGAGCACGATCACCTCATGATGACGGCCAGTGAGGTTTGATCCACAGACAAGTGCGGTTATCCACAGGGCCTGAGGCTAATCTGTGGACAAGTGGGCGCTCGCGAGAGCGTCCAACGTACGTGCCTGGACCTCCCGTTCGGCCGCCGCGGCGACGAACGCGGCGACGTTCTCCGGGCCGACCAGGGCCTGCACGGCCCGGACGGTGTGGGCAGGCAGGGTGACCGGCCCGGGATCGGGATCAACCGGGGCTGCCGGGGCCGTGGCACCGAGGTGTTGCTGCAGGTGCCGGGTGGCGAAGAGGCGCATGGCCCGCGCGAGTTCGGCGTCCACGGTCTGCTGGGCCAGCGGGCGCAGCCGGCGCACCAGACCGGCGGCCTCCGCCGCCTCCGCGTCGGTGGGCGGACGGTTGCCCAGATAGCGGGCGAAGACGTGCTCGGTGGTGAAGTCGAGGAAGCGGGCCGCGATGTGCTCCACCTGGCCGCGCAGCTCCCGCAGATGCCCGGAGATGGCGTCCAGGGGGACCCCGGCGGCGTGCAGCTCGGCGGCGACCGCCAGCTCCTGAGGGCTGGGAACCAGGAACTCGCGGTCCTTGCCGGGGACGCGCTCCAGGATGCCCAGCTCGACCGCTTCGGCGACGGCCCCGTCGTCGGGCTCACCGCCGAAGGTGGCGTCGAGATCGTCCCGGGAGATCCGGACGGCCTCCTCGTCGGTCCAGGGCCCGCTGACCTCGGCGACCAGGCCGAGGACACCCCCGAGGCCGCGTCCCGCGTCCCAGGCCTCCAGGAGTTCCTTGATGGAGGCGAGGGTGTAACCGCGGTCGAGCAGGTCGGCGATCTGGCGCAGCCGGGCCAGATGGGTCTCGCCGTACACATTGGAACGGCCCCGCCGTTCGGGCCTGGGCAGCAGGCCTCGGTCCTGGTAGGCGCGGATCGTGCGGACCGTGGCGCCGCTCGCATGGGCCAGGTCCTCGATGCGGTACTCGCAGGAGGAAGAGGAGGGAAGAGCGTGCGGCACCACCTGCTGCGGCGTGGGCTGAGCCGCCTGCTGGGCCGGCACCGAGGCCGGCCCCGGGGTGCGGGCCGTCTCCCCGGACGGAACCCCACCGGTCGACCCACCTGC
>NZ_JBJHPC010000861.1:0-2101 GCF_045257485.1 Streptomyces sp. YS-3
CTGGAGAACATCCTGTCCTCGCACTCCCGCCCCGACATCACGGTCGTCATCGCCACCCGTCTGCGGCCCGAACGCCTGGGTTACCTCACCGAACTGCACGCCAGCCTGATGCGGCAGACCGTGCCATGGGAGGCCGTCCTCGTCCTCGACGGAGCCGACCGCGCGCTCCTGCCCGAACCGCTGGCCGCCGATGCCCGCATCCGCGTGGTCGAACTGCCCCGCCCCGTCGGCGCTGCCGCCGCCCGCAATCTGGGCCTGCGCACCGTCCGCACCCCCCTGGTGTGTTACATGGACGACGACGATCTCGTGCCGGACGACAGCCTCGCCGTACGGCACCAGCGGATCACAGAGACGGGTCTGGGTTGGGTCGCGGGCTGGAGCTCCGACCTGCATCCCGACGGCTCTACCACGATCTGGCGCTGCCCGACGCCCCCTGGCGTGCACCAGCCCGGTGATGTGACCGGGTACTGGACCAGTCCCGAAGCCCAGATCCCACTCGGCCAGACCATGCTCCTGGCCCGTACCGAACTGGTCGTTGCCGTCGGCGGGCACGGAGGACTGCCCCAGGGCGAGGACTTCGTCATGGTCAACGGTGTCACCAACCTCGCAGCGGGCGAACTGCTGCCGCACGTCGTCTACTACTACCGACAGCACCCCGCCCAGATGACCGCTGGCGGCGCGGCGTTCCTTGATCTGGAGGGCCCCTCGCGCGAGTTCGCCTTTCGGCACGGTCAGGCACTGCGCACCGCCCTGAGACGTTCCCGCCGCCCCGCCCTTGAGCTGGCCGTCTGATGACTTCCGGCGTCACCCAGGCGACCTTGGACCGTCTCGCCCGGCAGCTCAACGACATCGCCTCGCAACTGCCCACCACCCACTCGGATGTGGACCCCCGGAAGCTCACCGACGACATCGCCCTGCTGGCCCATCACCTCACCTACGCCAGCGAACGCGCCGAGGAACGCTTCGCCGCACCCGAGACAGTGCACCTGCCCGAGCGCCACACCCTGGTGCGGCTCGCCGAGGCGATGGCCGCCGTCACCCGCGCACTGGGCCACCTCACCGAAGCCCTCAACTGCGCGTCCACCGGCTTCTACCGCGAAGCCATCCCCGAGGTGGCGACCTCGCACCTGCGAGGCGCCCCAAGGCGCTGCGAATCACCGCGGCCGAGAAGTGCAACGCTGCCCGGACCCAGTTGGTCGCCACTGCCGCACAGCTCCATACGGAAGCCGGCGGCAGGGCTAAACCGCCCCGGCTGGCCACGCTCATGGCACCTCGGCCCGCTCAGCCCCCATCCCCCCGCAGTCACGGGCTCAGTGTCGCGGACTGCACGCTGACCCCCGCAGAAAGGATCGCCTCCTGTCCGACCATTTCCACTTCGCCGTCCACCCTGAACACGGCTTCGTTGCCGCCTCTACGGCGGCGGTCACCGAGCACCTGGCCGAGTGGTTCCTCACCCGCGAGCAGTTCGAGCCTGTCCCCGACCTCCCGGGTCTGTACCGGATCACCCAACCCGAACAGGACGGCTGGCGCCGCACCCGCCAGGCCGTACAGGACCTGCGTCGACACGGGTTCACCGTGCAGGCCGACTACTCGCTCGACCCCGCGATCACTCCTGAGGCCGCCCGCCCGTACGTCCGTAACGGGCTGCTGGAGCGTCGCCAGCGCATCGCCCGAGCCGCCGCCGCGGCCTCACCGCAGCGCACCCCCACGCTGGCCACCGCCTCTGCATGTCCTTCGGCGCACCCGGCCGCCGTGACGGTCGCTCGCTCCCCTGGCCCCGCGTCGGCACGGGGACGATGATCATGGACACCGAGCCCATCCGCATCGCCCGCAAGAGCGGGGGCGAAGTCGAGGTCGAGGGCCCCGTTGACGAGTTCGCGTCCCGGATCCTCGACCGTGCGGGCTTCATCTTCCGTCCGACCCTGCGCGGCATGTGGATCCGGCTGCACTTCGACACCGGCCAGGAGCACGAGAACCAGCAGGCCACCCATGCCGCGCGGATGCTCAGCGCGGCGGGCTATCAAGTCGATCTCGACCCGAGCCTGCTCCCCGCCGCCGGCCATCGCTCACCCGTGAACGGGTGGCCGCCACGTACGTCACC
>NZ_JBJHPC010000862.1:0-2094 GCF_045257485.1 Streptomyces sp. YS-3
CCCCTGGACGCCCCCGCCCCGTGGCCGCGAGGAGCAGCCCGCCCAGACGCGACGCATCCTGCGCCTCTTCCGCCCCTACCGCGGCCGGCTGGCGATCGTCGGCCTGCTGGTCGCCGCGTCCTCACTCGTCTCGGTCGCCTCGCCGTTCCTGCTGCGCGAGATCCTGGACGTCGCCATCCCGCAGGGCCGCACCGGGCTGCTCAGCCTGCTCGCCCTCGGCATGCTCGCGACCGCCGTCGTCACCGGTGTCTTCGGCGTCCTCCAGACGCTGATCTCCACCACGGTGGGCCAGCGCGTCATGCACGACCTGCGCACCGGTGTCTACGCCCAGCTCCAGCGGATGCCGCTCGCCTTCTTCACCCGCACCCGGACCGGCGAGGTCCAGTCCCGGATCGCCAACGACATCGGCGGCATGCAGGCGACCGTCACCTCCACCGCCACCTCGCTCGTCTCCAACCTCACGGCCGTGGTCGCCACCGTCGTCGCCATGCTGGCCCTCGACTGGCGGCTGACCGCCGTCTCGCTGCTCCTGCTGCCGGTCTTCGTCTGGATCAGCCGCAAGGTCGGCCGCGAGCGCAAGAAGATCACCACCCAGCGCCAGAAGCAGATGGCCGCGATGGCCGCAGAGGTCACCGAGTCGCTGTCGGTCAGCGGCATCCTGCTCGGCCGCACCATGGGCCGCGCCGACTCGCTCACCCGGTCCTTCGCGGCCGAGTCCGAGCGCCTGGTCGACCTCGAAGTGCGCTCCAGCATGGCCGGGCGGTGGCGGATGTCGACCATCGGCATCGTCATGGCCGCCATGCCCGCCGTCATCTACTGGGCCGCTGGCCTCGCCCTCCAGGCCGGCGGGCCCACGATCTCCATCGGCACGCTCGTCGCCTTCGTCTCGCTCCAGCAGGGCCTGTTCCGGCCCGCCGTGAGCCTGCTCTCCACCGGCGTGCAGATGCAGACCTCGCTCGCCCTCTTCCAGCGCATCTTCGAATACCTCGACCTCCCGGTCGACATCACCGAGACCGACAACCCGGTCCGCCTGGAGAAGGTGCGCGGCGAGATCCGCTTCGAGTCGGTCGACTTCAGTTACGACGAGAAGAGCGGCCCCACGCTCAGCGGCGTCGACGTGGCCGTCCCGGCCGGCACCAGCCTCGCCGTCGTCGGCCCCACCGGCTCGGGGAAGTCCACGCTCAGCTATCTGGTGCCGCGGCTGTACGACGTGACCGGCGGCCGGGTCACGCTCGACGGCGTCGACGTCCGCGACCTGGACTTCGACACCCTCGCGCGCGCGGTCGGCGTGGTCTCCCAGGAGACCTACCTCTTCCACGCCTCCGTCGCCGACAACCTGCGCTTCGCCAAGCCCGACGCCACCGACGAGGAGCTGGAGTCCGCCGCCCGTACGGCCCAGATCCACGACCACATCGCCTCCCTGCCCGACGGCTACGACACGGTGGTCGGCGAGCGCGGCTACCGCTTCTCCGGGGGCGAGAAGCAGCGCCTGGCCATCGCCCGGACGATCCTGCGCGACCCGCCCGTCCTCATCCTCGACGAGGCCACCAGCGCGCTGGACACCCGGACGGAACACGCCGTGCAGCAGGCCATCGACGCGCTCTCGGCGGGCCGCACCACGATCACCATCGCGCACCGCCTCTCCACCGTCCGGGACGCCGACCAGATCGTCGTACTGGACGGCGGCCGG
Organism: Streptomyces sp. YS-3; assembly: GCF_045257485.1. Classification (NCBI taxonomy): domain Bacteria; kingdom Bacillati; phylum Actinomycetota; class Actinomycetes; order Kitasatosporales; family Streptomycetaceae; genus Streptomyces; species Streptomyces sp. YS-3. Next base: position 1,691 of record NZ_JBJHPC010000862.1, read on the forward strand.
ATAGCGGAGCGCGGGACCCACGAGCAACTGCTCGACCAGGGCGGCAAGTACGCCGCGCTGGTACGGCGCGACGTCCGGCTGGCGCCGGTCGCCTCCTGACGGGGGCCGCGGGGATAACGTGCCGGTATGACGGATTCCTCAAGCGGGTCCGGACACCGGACCGGGCTCACCCGACGCGGCTGGATCCTCCTCGGCGCCCTCGGCCTGCTGCTCCTGGTGGGGGCGCCGAGGAGGATCCAGCCGCGTCGGGTGAGCCCGGTCCGGTGTCCGGACCCGCTTGAGGAATCCGTCATACCGGCACGTTATCCCCGCGGCCCCCGTCAGGAGGCGACCGGCGCCAGCCGGACGTCGCGCCGTACCAGCGCGGCGTACTTGCCGCCCTGGTCGAGCAGTTGCTCGTGGGT
>NZ_JBJHPC010000863.1:0-2094 GCF_045257485.1 Streptomyces sp. YS-3
CCCCCGTCCCGGGCGCCTGGCGCGGGCCCGCCGCCGGTGACTGGACGTCCTCGCTCGACCGCGCCGCGTACACCGCGGGCGTCCGCAGGATCCGTGAGCACATCGCGGCCGGCGAGGTCTACCAGGCCAACCTCTGCCGCGTCCTGAGCGCGCCGCTGCCCGACCCGGCCGGCGCCGACGTCGACGCGCTCACCGCCCTGCTGGCCCGGGGCAACCCCGCGCCCTACGCGGGAACGATCCGGCTGCCCGCGCACGGCGTGGAGATCGCCACCGCCTCGCCCGAGCTCTTCCTGCGGCGTACGGGACGGGTCGTCGAGTCCGGGCCCATCAAGGGGACCGGCCGCACGGCCGAGGACCTCCTGGAGAAGGACCACGCCGAGAACGTGATGATCGTCGACCTGGTCCGCAACGACCTGGGCCGGGTCTGCGCCACCGGCTCGGTCACCGTGCCCGAGCTCTGCGCGGTCGAGCCGCACCCGGGCCTGGTCCACCTCGTCTCGACCGTCCGCGGCGAGCTGCGCGAGGGAGCGGGCTGGCGGGAGCTCCTGGACGCCGCCTTCCCGCCCGGGTCGGTCACGGGGGCGCCCAAGTCCAGTGCGCTGCGGATCATCGAGGCGCTGGAGACCGCCCCGCGCGGCCCCTACTGCGGCGGCATCGGCTGGGTCGACGCCGACCGGCGCCGCGGCGAGCTCGCCGTCGGTATACGCACCTTCTGGATCGACCGCCCGCACGGCGTCCTGCGCTTCGGCACCGGCGCGGGCATCACCTGGGGTTCGGACCCCGAGCGCGAGTGGGCGGAGACCGAGCTGAAGGCGGAGCGGCTCCTCGCGGTAGCGTCGGGCGCGCTTACGCCGAGTGGAAGGACCGCGTAGATGCAGATATGGGTGAACGGCGGACTGCGGGACGCCGACGCCGCACAGGTGTCCGTCCTGGACCACGGGATGACCGTGGGCGACGGCATCTTCGAGACGGTGAAGGCGCGGGAGGGCACGGTCTTCGCGCTCACCCGCCATCTCGCCCGGCTGACCCGCTCGGCCCGCGGCCTCGGGCTGCCCGACCCCGACCTGGACGAGGTCCGCCGCGCCTGCGCCGCCGTCCTGGAGGCCAACCCGGTCGCGCTCGGCCGGCTGCGGATCACCTACACCGGCGGCCTCTCGCCGCTCGGCTCCGACCGCGGCGACGCGGGCCCCACCCTGGTGGTGGCCCTCGGCGAGAGCACCCGGCGCCCCGACACCACCGCCGTCATCACCGTCCCGTGGACGCGCAACGAGCGCAGCGCCGTCGCCGGCCTCAAGACCACCTCGTACGCCGAGAACGTCGTCGCGCTGGCCCGCGCCCATGAGCGGGGCGCGAGCGAGGCGCTCTTCGGCAACACCGTCGGCGCGCTCTGCGAGGGGACCGGATCCAACGTCTTCGTCGTCGTCGACGGACAGCTGCACACCCCGCCGCTCGCCTCCGGCTGCCTCGCCGGGATCACCCGCGAGCTGGTCGTGGAGTGGACCGGCGCCCAGGAGACCGAGCTGCCCCTGACGGTGCTGGAGAGCGCCGAGGAGGTCTTCCTGACCTCCACGCTCCGGGACGTCCAGGCGGTGTGCCGGGTCGACGGCCGGGAGCTGACGGGCACCCCGGGCCCGGTCACCGCCAAGGCGATGCGCGTCTTCGACGAGCGGGCCGCCTCCGACCTGGACCCGTAGCGGCCCCCGGGAGCCCCGCATCCCGACAAATGCGGTGACGGACGGCGGCCCGGCAGGTACAACGGCCTTGATGACCACCACCATCCGGCCGACCGGGCCGCTCCAGCAGGGCGCCGACGGCGCCGCCTTCCGTACGTACGACATCTGCGTCAACAGCAGACGCGTCGGCACGATCACCCTCGCCACCGATCCCGCGTTCGGCCCCGCCATGGGGGTGATCGGCGAGCTGCGGGTCGACGAGCCCGACAGGGGCCGCGGCCGGGGGACCGTCGCCGTGCTCGCCGCCGAGGAGGTGCTGCGCGGCTGGGGCTGCACCCAGGTGCGCGCCGCGGTGCCCGCGGACGCGGTGGCGGCCCTGCGGCTGTACGAGTCGCTGGGGTACGAGCCGGTCGAGTACAAC
>NZ_JBJHPC010000864.1:0-2089 GCF_045257485.1 Streptomyces sp. YS-3
GGGCGCCGGTCAGCCGCTCGGTGGCCTCGCCCAGACTCAGCCCGGCCACGATGGTGTCCGCCGTGCCGTCGTCCAGCCGCAGTACGTGGCCCGCCGGCATCCCGGGCACCGGCTCCAGGCTCTCCCCCGGGGCCAGGGCGTGCATGAGCGGCCCGGCCCCGTAGCGGGCGACACCGTCCACGGCCACCAGCCGGATGTCCTTGTCACGGGCGTCGACGAGGGAGGTGTACGGGTCGCCGTCGGTGCCGGCGACGACGACGAGGTCCGCGCGCATCCCCGCGCCGAGCGACCCGAGGGCCGCCTCCCAGCGCAGGATGCGGGCCGCGTCCCGGGTGACCATGGCGACCAGCTCCCGGTCGTCGAAGACGGATCCGGCGGCGGTGGACGCCAGCCGGGCCGCCTTGAGCTCGCCGAGCAGCCCCTTGCTGCCCGACACCGACCAGTCCGAGCCGAGGCCCATCAGCACACCGGCCTGTTTGGCGGCGGCGATGTCGGCGGTCTTCCCGTACAGCAGGAGGTTGGAGAGCGGCGACCACACCATGGAGCCGCCGTGATCGGCCAGGACGGTGAAGTCGTCGGCGCTCAGGCCGGTGCAGTGGATGCCCACCAGGTTCTCGGTGATGGCCCACTTGCCGGGCTGGAACTGAAGGGCCCGGAAGTGGGCCCGGGCGGCCTCGTCGGTGCCTTCGGCCAAGTGCAGCAGAAGCCGGTGCGGCTGCTGGAGCCGGGCCAGGAACTTCTCGGCGTCCTTCGCCTCCACGTCGGCGATGCGCGAGGCAGCCTCGGGGAGGTCGGGCGTGTCGGTCTGTTCGACGTTGCGGACGATGCCGCGGTACATCCGGCGGGCGCCCGCGTTGCTGAACAGGGCGATGCCCTGGCTGGTCGTGGTGCCGTTGACCAGTGCCTTCGCCTCCACGTACCGCACGACGGCGGGCATCAGACGGGGGTCCTGGCCGAGCACCTTCATCGGGCCGGTGACCAGCGTGCGGTAGGCGGGGTTGCCGCTGCCGCCCCACTGCGCGCGGTTGCCGTACCGCTTGGGCACCTGCCACAGCGGCAGCACGTCGTACGGCAGGTGGTTGTGGAGTTCGATCAGCCCCGGGTAGACCGAGCCCCGCGTGTCGAGCGGGGTCACGCCCGCGAAGCCGGGCGGGGCGGGGGCGCCGGCCGGCAGCACCGCCTCGATGAGGGCGCCGGCCACGTAGAGGACACCGTCGTCGAGCACGGTGTCCGAGGCGTCGAGGGTGACGATCCGGCCGCGCAGGGCGAACCGGCCGGTATCCGGGACGTCTGCTCCGGGCGACATACGGGCCTCCCTTCTCGTCCTCCCGAGGAGGTAAGGATGAACACCGCATATCGGATGAACATCACTTAATAGACACCATGCCGTAATGTCATCCTCTGATCACCTTCTGTCATGACTGATCGCCCGCATGGAGTAGGAGTCCGAATGCAGCCCTTCGACCCCGGTTACGCGCAGGAGCCGTACGCCGCGCTCGTGCGCGACTACCCCGGCCCCGAGGTCTATCCGGCCACCGACTTCCGCGTGGAGTGGGGCCCGGTCTTCCACCGCGGGCGGCTCGACGGCACGGCCCGCGTGCTGGTCGTCGGACAGGACCCGGCGGCCCACGAGGCGATCACGCGCCGCATCCTCGTCGGCACCGCCGGCCGCCGCTTCCAGGGTTTCCTGGCCAAACTCGGCGTCGACACCGGCTATGTGATGGTCAATACGTTCCTGTACAGCGTGTACGGGCAGCACGGCGGCAACGCGCACGCCCGGGACGAGCACATCGCCGCGTACCGGCACCGCTGGCTGGACGCGATCGTCGCCCACCAGCCCATCGAGGCCGTGATCGCCCTGGGCGGCCTCGCGGACACCGCGTTCCACACCTGGCGCGAGACCGCTTCAGGCGCCGCGTACACCGGCGCGTACCAGCACATCCTCCATCCCACCTACCCCGACAGCGCGGCGGGCTCCGGGACCGACCCCGCGGTGGCCATGGCGAAGCTGCTGACGAACTGGAACAGCGCGCTCGACGCCCTGCACGGCACGGTCACGCCCGACGCCGCCCGCCCCCTCGTCCACTAC
>NZ_JBJHPC010000865.1:0-2084 GCF_045257485.1 Streptomyces sp. YS-3
ACGCCGGGGTGGGCGTGTCGGGGAGCGCCGGCGCCGTGTCCTCGCCCTGCCAGGGCTCCGGCAGCCAGCCCGGCGCGAGCAGTTCCCCCGGCGGACGCCCGCCGGTGAGGGCGTGCAGCAGCGCGGGCAGCTCCGGGCGGTCGGCCGCCTTCTTCGCCAGGCACCGGCCGACCAGGTCGCGCAACCCCGTGGGTACCGCCTGGAGATCGGGCTCCTCGTTCACCACCCGGTAAAGGAGCGCGGGCACGGACGCCTCCCCGAACGGGCTGGCCCCCGTCGCCGCGTAGGCCAGCACCGACCCCAGTGAGAACACATCGGTCGACGGCTCGACCGGCAGCCCCTGGATCTGCTCGGGCGACATATAGCCCGGCGAGCCGATCGTGGTCCCGGTCAGGGTGAGACCGCTGTGCTCGCAGAGCCGGGAGATCCCGAAGTCGATCACGCGCGGCCCGTCCTGGGCGAGCAGCACGTTGGCGGGCTTGAGGTCGCGGTGGATGAGGGAGGCGCCGTGGATCGCGGTGAGCGCCTCCACCAGCGCGGCCCCGAGCGCCCTGACCGAAGGTTCGGGGAACGGGCCGCTCCGCTGCACCGCCCGCTGGAGGGAGGGGCCCGGGATGTAGGCGGTGGCCAGCCACGGCCGGGGCCCCTCGGGGTCGGCGTCGACCACCCCGGCCGTGAAGAAGCCGCTCACGGCACGGGAGGCGATGACCTCACGGGCGAACCGCTGCCGGAAGGCCGGTTCCTGTACGTACTCGGGCCGGATGACCTTGATCGCGACCTGTCGGCCACCGGGGGAGTACCCGAGGTAGACGCGGCCCATGCCGCCGCTGCCCAGCCGGGCGACCAGCCGGTACGGCCCCACGGCGGCCGGGTCGTCGGACTCCAACGGCTCCAAGGCGCCCCCCGGGTCGCATCCTGGACGTCACCACGTCGCTCGTCGCACAGCGTAGCGCCGCTCAGGCGGCGCCGCCGACCCCCGGAGCCACGAACCGGCGGTGCAGCGGGAGCAGTTGGGTATCCGGCTGACCGGTGATGCCCACCTTCTCGACGGCGGGCGCGAGCCGTTCGGCGAAGAACCGTTCGAAGTCCTCCGGGGACTCCCAGACATCGGTGACGCGCAGGGTGTCCGTCTCGAACCACGCCACATGCAGACAGGCGCCGTCGGGCACCCGCTCCTCCCAGCCCACGGCCTCACGGACCGCGTCGTACTGCTCGGGGCTCACCCCGGCCCAGCTCAGCGACAGGACGACGGCCATCGTCCACCTCTCTCCTCATCCCGCCCGCCCTGGTGAGCGGGGCGGGCCAATTCTCCTTGCCGGGGTCCGTTTTCGGACACACCTCCTGAAGGCGCGCGGCAGCGTAAGGGAGCGCATCCGGCGACCGCCACGCCCCTCCGGCCGGGCGTCACCCGGACGGCCGCCCCGGCGCACCCGCCGGCCCCGGTCGCCACCCGTCCAGCGGCTGTCGGCGCGCCACGGCGCCGGGCGGGCGCGAGCCTTGGGGCTGTAGCCCGTCGACACCTTCCCAGGAGAACCCGTGCCCTCTCCCCGACGTCTGCTCCGTGGCGCGCTCGCGGTCGCCGTCCTCGCGCCGGCCCTGCCCGCCATGACGGCCGCCGCCGAGGGCCCGCCGTCCGGAGCGGTCCGCACGAGCCGGGTGGAGTGGGCGGACGGGGCCTTCCGTTCCGTCTGCGGCACCCGTCGGGGCGCCGCGCCCGACCGCCGCACCTTCCGCTTCTTCGACGAGGCGGGGCTGGAGGCGGTGGCCTCGCGCATCACCCGCGACGGGCAGGGGACCGTGCTGTGGACCGGCCACCTCACCGGCCACCCCGACCGGCCCGTGACCCTCGCCATCGACGGGGCGTGCGGCCAGGGCCCGCCGAGGGTGGCCGGAGAGGTCCATCTGGGCACCAGGCGGTATGTGCTCGACGCCGACCGGGCGGGCGCCTCCACCGTGCGCGAGCTGACCTACGCGGGGACGTCACCCCGGCGCGACGACGTCGTACGGGTCGAAACCCCCCGGGGCACCCGGCCCGTGCGCCCGCCCGGTCGGCGTCGAGCACATACCGCCTGGTGCCCAGATGG
>NZ_JBJHPC010000866.1:0-2079 GCF_045257485.1 Streptomyces sp. YS-3
GGTGCGGGGGATGACCCTGCCGTCGTGGTCGGCGGACGACTACGACAGCCCGCGCGCCGAGGCGTATCTGAGCGACATCGCGCACACCGGCGCGCGCTGGGTCGTCTTCACGCCCACCTGGTACCAGCGCACCACCCGGGAGAGCGAGCAGCGCCCCACCGAGGAGACCGCGAGCGACACGAGCCTGCGTCGGATCACCGCGCTGGCGCACCGGGCCGGGCTCCAGGTGATGCTGAAGCCGCACGTCGACCTGGTGGACGGCACCGACCGGGCCAGGATCCGCCCCGCCGACCGGGCGGCCTGGTTCACCTCGTACGAGAAGTTCATCACGCACTACGCGGCGCTCGCGCAGGAGACGGGGACCGAGCGGTTCGTGGTCGGCACCGAACTCGCGGGGGTGTCCGGTGACGCGGAGCCCTGGCGGCGGGTGATCGCGGCGGTCCGCGCCCGCTACCGGGAGCCGCTGACGTACGCCGCCAACTACGACGAGTACGCCCGGGTCCCCTTCTGGCCGGAGCTGGACGTCATCGGCATCGACGCCTACTGGCCGCTGGGCGAGGCCCCCACGGCGGACGCGGCGGAGCTGGGCCGGGCCTGGCGGCCGGTCGTCGACGAGCTGGCGGCCTTCTCCGGCCGGCAGCACCGCAAGATCCTCTTCACCGAGGCCGGCTACACCAGCCAGCGCGGCTCGACCACGGCGCCGTACTCGTGGACGGTCAGCAGACGCGAGGCGCCCGAGGAACAGGCCGCCGGCTACCGGGCGTTGCTGGACACCTTCACCGGCCGGGACTGGTGGGCCGGGGTGTGCTGGTGGATGTGGGACGACTGGCCGGACAGCGGGGAGACCCCGGCGAGGCTCGCGTACACCCCGCACGGGAAGCCCGCGGAGGAGGTGCTGCGCTCGCACTGGGCGGGCTCGGGGGACGGCTCCGAGCGCTCTTCCGGTTAGGGACGCCTGCCCGCCCCCGTCCCGGCCCCGGGCCGCGATGATCACGACCCCGGAGTAATCCGGACAGTGGATGTCGGGTATTCAGGGTTTGCTGGGCGCATGGCACCGCAGACATTCAGCTGGACAGACTTCGAAGCGGCCGAGGCGGGGTTCGCCGACGCCGTGCGCGAGCGTTTCCTTCTCTACAAGCACCACGTCCTCGCGACCCTGCGCGCGGACGGCAGCCCCCGGGTCACCGGCCTGGAGGTCGAGATCCGGGGCGGCGAGCTGTGGCTCGGGATGATGCCCGGCTCCCGCAAGGCGGACGACCTGCTGCGCGATCCGCGCTTCGCGGTCCAGGCCAACCCGGGGCCGGACGCGGAGATGGCCGACGGTGACGTCCGGATCAGCGGGCGGGCCGTCGAGGTCGTCGACCCGGCGGAGCGCGCCCGGTACGCGGACGAGGTGCGTCCGCCCGAGCCGTTCCTCCTCTTCCGGGCGGAGCTCACCGAGGTGGTCCACACCGGGATCGACAAGGAGGCGGAGGAGATCGTGCTGCGGGTGTGGCGGCCCGGCGCCCCGCTGCGCACCATCCGGCGGGGCGGCGGCACCGAGCCGCCGCGCGAGGAGGTCCAGGAGTGGGAGGCCCCGGAGCGGGAGGCCCAGGACCAGGAGGCCTAGGGGCGGGACGCCAGGACCTCCGCACGGCAGCGCGCCGGGGTGCCCCAGGCGTCCCGCAGCGGCCGGGCCTTGCGCAGCCAGAGGGAGAGGTCCAGCTCCTCGGTGTAGCCCACCGCGCCGTGGAGCTGGAGCGCGGCGCGGGCCGCCGTGTACGCGGCCTCGCCCGCCGCCGTCTTCGCCGCCGCGAGGTCGCCGGGGGCGAGGGTGAGCGCCGCCCCGTACACCAGCGGCCGGGCGAACTCCACCGCCAGCAGCGTGTCCGCGAGCCGGTGCTTGACCGCCTGGAACGAGCCGATCGGCACCCCGAACTGGTTGCGCTCGCGGACATACGCCACGGTCCGCCGCAGCAGCTCCTCGGCCACCCCGACCGCCTGCGCGGCCGACGCGAGCCGCGCCCAGCCGACGGCGTACCCGACGGCATCCTCCAGGAGGGGGCCGGCGCAGAGGAGCTCCCCGCCGGGGTCGGGGCG
>NZ_JBJHPC010000867.1:0-2074 GCF_045257485.1 Streptomyces sp. YS-3
CCCCTCCACCCACCGTCCCTCCCGCACCACGATCAGGGCGGCGGCGCATGACGCGGAGGGGAGTACGGCCCGTATCCGCCACCGACCTCAGCAACACCGGGCACGTCGTCTTCACCCGCATCGCCCGCGGTGAGTACTTCTTCGGCTCAGCACTCCCGCTCCCGGGCGACCTCGCCCAGGAGTTACGGGTACCGGAGATCTGCGTACGGTCCGCGCTCGACCGCCTGCACGACCTCGGGGTCCTGGAGCGGGACGCCGGCCGCCGCCTGGTCGTGGCGCCGCGCGAGCGGTGGAAGGTACGGCACGCCGAACCGGGGCCCGGCGCGGTCGCCGCCGCCCGGCAACTGCGGGACGAGATTCGCGACGGGGTGCACCGCGTGAACCATCCGCTGCCTCCAGGACGCGACCTCGCCCGCCTCCTGGGCTTCTTGCCGCGTGATGTCCGCCGGGCCCTGCGCGACCTGGCGGCCGAAGGGCTGCTGGCACTGCCCGTAAAGGGCAACGCCATCGTCATCAGCAGCCACCCCACCCCCGTGCCACCCGCCGCGCTGGCCGAGCAGGGGATGGAGAGTGCGCCGTGGTGACGTCCGGGCCTTCGTGGAGAGGGCCAGGAGCACCAGCCGTCGACGACGACACCTACTCCCGTCCGAACCCGGCCCGCCTCTATCACCTGCTCAGTGGCGGCCGGGACTCGTTCCAGGTCGACCGGGACTTCGCGCATCGGCTCCACGAGGCGGACTACACGATCGTGTCCGCCGCCTACAACAACCGTGACCACACCGCGCTGACAGCACAGTTCTTCGCCGAGATCGGCTTCCAGCAGGTCCTCGACCTGGGCTGCGGGTACGCCTACGACTGGTCGAAACGCCTCCAGCGCCACGAGCCGCCAACGGTCGGCGAAGTACTGCCGGGCGCGTCGATCGTGCACGTGGACATCGACCCCATCGTCGTCGGAGTCGCCCAGAGCACTATGAGCAGCCTCTCTGGCAACCCCAGCATCCTCCAGGCCGACATTCGGTACATGGCCGAGATCCTTGCCCACCCCCAGGTCGCGCCCCGGTTCGACCAGACCCGGCCGGTCGCCGTCCTGCTTCACGACATCCTTCCGTGGATCGAGGACGACCAGGCCGTGACCTCAGCCCTAGCGGTGTTGCGGAAGTGGTTGCCGCCCGGGAGCGCCCTGTCGATCACCCACGCCAGCCCGGACCTGGCCGTCACGCCCGACGCGAAAGCCAAGCTCACGGCCTTGCGGGCCGAAGAAGCAGCCGTAGCGTTCCGGCCCCGCACCCGCACGGCGATCCAGACCCTGTTCGGTGGCTGGCCTCTACTCGATCCCGGCCTCGTTCCGACCCACCGCTGGCACCCCGGACACCCCGATGCGCGCGCTCCGGCCGCGCACTCCGGCGCCTACGCCGGCATCGCCCTCAAGCCACCGATCTCGATCGTCAAGGATCCCCCGCTGTGTACCTCATGAGGCTCCTCTCGTACGAGGACCGCCCGCTCGTCGATGCGCTGCTCACCGCCCGCACCGCCTGGGCCCAGCAACAAGACCACCCGCACCACGGCCACAGCCTCGCACTGCTGAGCATGCTGGCCGACGGCCATGACACCTCCCAGATCATCGGGATGGAAGAAGACGGTGACCTCGTCGGAGTCTTCATTCTCGCCGTCCGTGAAGCCGCCTTCGTGGGATGGAGCGCCATGGAGCGGCAGGAGGAAGCCCTGTCGGTCACGCTGGCGATTACCCACCCCGCCGAGCACGGCCAGCGTCTCGCGCGTCTGGGCTCGGTGTGGCTGGCCGACTACATCGCCCGCCTGCCCAGCCCGCCGCGCTGGGTGCGCGGCACGGTGACGGACAGCGCTGTCGCCCTCTACCTCCAAGGTGTCTGCGGCTGGCAGCTCGACCGGTTCTCACGGGATCCCGACGGACGCCGCGCCTACCGCCTGCAACTCCCCGCCCAGGCCACGCCCGATCTCTATCACCTGGTCGCCACCAGCGCCGACCTGGCCGCACCACTCGCCGACCCCGCCCCGGCCGTGCCAGCACGGGCGGCTCTGCTGCCCCGCTGAGCCC
>NZ_JBJHPC010000868.1:0-2064 GCF_045257485.1 Streptomyces sp. YS-3
GTGGTGGGCTGGTCGCGCAGTTCCCCGCGCCCCTAGGGGGTCCCGGTGGTCCGGGGAACAGGGCTCAGCCCCAGACCCCCCAGGGGCGCGGGGAACTGCGCGAGCAACCGGTGACGGTCCGCAGATGACCGACGGGCCCTTCGGGGGCGCGGGGAACTGCGCGAGCAACCCAGGGCGGTCCGCGGATGACCGACGGGCCCTTCGGGGGCGCGGGGAACTGCGCGAGCAACCCAGGGCGGTCCGCGGATGACCGACGGGCCCTTCGGGGGCGCGGGGAACTGCGCGAGCAACCCAGCACGGTCCGCGGATGACCGACGGCCTTTCAGGGGCGCGGGGAACTGCGCGACCGGCCCCAGTGGGGCCGCAGGTCCGGCCCTTCAGGGGCGCGGGGAACTGCGCGAGTGGTCAGGGACGGGCTGCAGACGACTGGGAAACCGGCAGCCCCGGAGGGGGTTACGCTCGGGGCGCGCAGCCCAGGACGTGGGACTTCACCAGCGTGCCGATCCGCGGATCGTGCCGCCGGAACGCCTCCACCAGCTCCTGATGCTCCTCCGCGTACGACTTCTGCACCGTACCCAGCCAGCGGATGGACAGGGCCGTGAAGACCTCGATGCCGAGGCCCTCCCACGTGTGGAGGAGGACCCCGTTGTGCGCCGCGCGCACCAGCTCCCGGTGGAACCCCACCGTGTGCCGCACCTGCGCCGTCCCGTCCGCCGCCGCGTCCGCCTCGTACAGCGCCGCCACATGGGGCTCCAGGGCCGAGCAGTCCGCGGCGAGGCGGTCCGCCGCCAGCTCCGCGGCGATCTGCTCCAGGCCGGCCCGTACGGGGTAGCTCTCCTCCAGGTCGGCCGCCGTCAGGTTCCGTACCCGTACGCCCTTGTTCGGCGCCGACTCGATCAGCCGCAGGGACTCCAGCTCCCGCAGGGCCTCCCGGACCGGCGTCTGGCTGACCTGGAGCTCGACCGCGATCCGGCGCTCCACGATCCGCTCGCCCGGCTTCCAGCGACCGCTGACGATCCCCTCCACGATGTGCTCGCGGATCTGCTCGCGCAGCGAGTGGACGACGGGCGGGGTCATGAGGGCTCCTTCACGCGCGAGCGGTGACCTCTAGACAATACGGCGGCGCCCCCACCTGGAATCACTCCGGGCAGGGGCGCCTTCGTCACAGACCGTACGGCCGCGGTCCTACAGGCCGAGCTCGACCTCGAACTCGCCGGCCTCCAGGATCGCCTTGACGGCCGTCAGGTAGCGGGCCGCGTCGGCGCCGTCGACCAGACGGTGGTCGTAGGAGAGCGACAGGTAGGTCATGTCGCGGACACCGATGACCGTGCCCTCGGCGGTCTCGATGACCGCCGGGCGCTTGACCGTGGCACCGATGCCCAGGATGGCGACCTGGTTCGGCGGCACGATGACCGTGTCGAACAGCGCGCCGCGCGAGCCGGTGTTGCTGATCGTGAAGGTCGCGCCGGACAGCTCGTCCGGAGTGATCTTGTTGGCGCGGACCTTGCCGGCCAGCTCGGCCGTGGCCTTGGAGATACCGGCCAGGTTGAGGTTGCCCGCACCCTTGATGACCGGCGTCATCAGACCCTTCTCGGAGTCCACGGCGATGCCGATGTTCTCCGAGTCGAAGTACGTGATGGTGCCCTCGTCCTCGTTGATCCGGGCGTTGACGACCGGGTGGGCCTTCAGCGCCTGGGCCGCCGCCTTCACGAAGAACGGCATCGGGGAGAGCTTGACGCCCTCACGGGCGGCGAAGGAGTCCTTGGCGGCGGCACGCAGCTTCATCAGCTTCGTGATGTCCACCTCGACGACCGTGGTGAGCTGCGCCTGCGAGTGCAGGGCCTTCATCATGTTGTCGCCGATGACCTTGCGCATGCGGGTCATCTTGACCGTCTGGCCGCGCAGCGGGGACGCCTCCAGGGAGGGGGCGGCCTTCGCGGCGGGCGCGGCGGCGGCGGCCGGCGCCGGGGCGGCGGCCTTGGCGGCCTCGGCCGCGGCGATGACGTCCTGCTTGCGGATACGGCCACCGACACCGGTGCCCTTGACCGCGCCCAGGTCCACACC
>NZ_JBJHPC010000869.1:0-2045 GCF_045257485.1 Streptomyces sp. YS-3
GCTCGCGTCCGCCCTGGACTCCCCGAACAGCGCGACGAGTTCATAGGGCAGTCGCATGTCCAGCGTGTCCTCACCGCCGGACTGGGGGGTGGGACCGGCTCCGGCGTCGGTGCTCGCATCGGTGGGAGGCACGGCGACGCTCCTCTCTCGTCAGTCAGCTGTTCGTGGGGATGAGGTTCCGCTGCGGTGGAGGGGGTTGGCGATGGTGACGTAGACCGACTGGGTGTCGACCGGGCCGACGAGTTCGTCGAGGCCGTGCAGCCGGGTCATGAGGTTGGCCTTGCAGCGCAGGGCCGGGCTGTCCAGCAGTTGCGCGGGCAGCGGTGAGCCGAGCGCGGTGGCCTTGGCCAGGAACTGGCGCAGGGCGGCGAGGAGGACACCCTCGTCGGCCAGGCGCTGGGCGCCGAACGCCCCGACGAGGCCGAGGACGTTGTTGATGCCGAGGTAGTAGGCGAAGCGCTCGTCGGTGACGGCGTCGGAGACGAAGGTGTCGCTGGTTGCGCCGACCCCGGGGAGCCGGCGTTCGAGGGCGTCCCGGAAGGACTCGCGGAAGTAGTAGCCCTGGTTGTCGCGGTAGCGCCCGCCCACCGGCCAGCCGTCGGGGTCGAGCAGGACGAGCGTGTTCTGCTGGTGGGCCTCCAGCGCGATCCCGGCCGTGGCGTCCAGCCAGAGCACGGGGCGGACGACCTGGTCGAGGTAGCGCAGGAACCACTCGGCGGCCACGGCCGGGGTCGGCCGGCCGGTACGGGCCGCGAGGCCGGCCACGATGTTCGCGAGCCGTGAGTGCATCGCGGTCCCGGGGCGGCCGGGCAGCGGGCGCGGCGCGGTCAGGGCGGCGATGCAGACGGCGTCGTCGCTGGGGCCGAACGGGTTGTGCCGGATCATCACGTCGAGCCCGGGCACCGGAAGGCCGTCCGGTGTGTCGACCGCCAGCCAGGCCGGGTCGCGGACGATGTCGAACCCGGGGTGGGCCGCCTGCCACTGCCCGGCCAGGCCGGAGCACAGCAGCCGGTGGACCTCCACGCCCCGGTGCAGCTCCTTGCGGAGGTTCTCCCGGCGGGAGTTGGTGATGCGCAGCCCGAGGGAGAGCTTGAGCATGGTGCCGGCGCCGGGCCGATGCACCGTACGGACGGAGGAGGTGGGGTGCCAGGGTTCGCCGTACGGGCCGAGGTCGCGCAGGAGTCCGGCGTCGAGCAGTTCGGCGACGTCCGGCCGGTGGGTGAGCTCGCGGGCCTGCCAGGGGTGCATGGGCAGTGCCACGGCGTTCGCCGGGACGGGGAGGCCGGTGCGGAAACGGGCGGTGAGCTCCTCGGCGGTGACGGGACGGCCGTTGTCCGTCCATGCCGAGTCGGCGGCGAGGACGGTGCGGTCGACGGCCATCCAGTGGAGCGGGAAGGAGCCGTACAACTCGGGTGAGTAGCGCCGCACTTCGGCCTCGGAGAGGCCTTCGCGGCTCTTCGGGGTGGGGTGCAGGGGGTGGCCGAGGAGGAGGGACTGCTCGGCGGAGAGGAAGAGGTCGGCCTCGTCGGCGGGCCCGGGGCGCTCGCGGCGTTCGGCGATGAACTGGGCGGTGCGCCGCACCGAGTCGGCGACGCGGCCCACCAGGTCGGCGCCCTCGCCGCGGCCGGACTCGCGGTTGATCAGGGCCGCGACGGTGACGGCGTCGACGGCCGGGGCGCCGTGCGGCGCGCCCTCCAGCTCCGGCATGCCGAAGCGGTGCCAGCCGGTGGCGGACCAGTACCGGACGGGGACGAGCAGGGCGGTGCCGCTGGCGCGCAGCGGGATGCGCAGCAGGGGCCCCTCGGGTGCGGCGAGGTCGTTCTCCCGTACCCAGCAGCGGAGCAGGTTCTCGACGGCCGCGGCCTCGGCGGCGGCGGACGGGTCCGGGTCGTCGAGCGGCTCCCGGGCGGGGTGCTCCCGCCCCGGGGTCCCTTGGGCGTCCCGCTCGGCCGGGTCGTCGTCGGAAAGCCGTTCGCCGTGGATCCCCGCCTTCTGGCGCGGCACCGTCTCTGCCACAAGAGGGCCGCGGGGGGCGGTGGGGCGGC
>NZ_JBJHPC010000870.1:0-2044 GCF_045257485.1 Streptomyces sp. YS-3
CGCGTCCCCTGCGTCATGCCGCCACAGTAGAACGTGTTTCAGTCAGTCCTCAAGCCCCGCTCACCGCCTCTCCCGGCCCGTGGACTCCTCATAGGGGAACTGGTATCAGTTCAGGCAGATCTGATAAGCCGTCAGGAACGTCGTCGGAGAGCCGCCGCGGGGCGGTCGAGCGGGAGGCGCCCAGCCATGACCCAAGCCACCAACGACCTGGTCGAACACGAACAGCTCTACATCGGCGGGAAGCTGACCGACCCCCGCGGATCCGACGTCATCGAGGTGATCTCCCCCCATACCGAGCAGCTCATCGGCCGCGTACCGCACGCCTCGCGCGCCGACGTCGACCACGCGGTCGCCACCGCCCGCCGGGCGTTCGACGAGGGCCCCTGGCCACGGCTGCCGCTCGCCGAACGCATCGAGGTCGTCTCCCGCATCAAGGACGCCATCGCCCTGCGCCACGAGGAGATCGCCCGCTCCATCAGCGCGCAGAACGGCTCCCCGTACTCCTGGAGCGTCCTGGCGCAGGCGCTCGGCGCGATGATGGTCTGGGACGCGGCGATCACCGTGGCCCGCGACTTCCCGTACGAGGAGCCGCGCACCGGCGTCCTCGGGCCCATCCTGGTCCGGCGCGAACCCGTCGGGGTCGTCGCGGCCGTCGTCCCGTGGAACGTCCCGCAGTTCGTGGCCGCCGCCAAGCTCGCGCCTGCGCTGCTCGCCGGGTGCCCGGTGGTGCTCAAGCCGTCCCCGGAGACGCCCCTCGACGCGTACATCCTCGGCGAGATCGCCCGCGAGGCCGGACTGCCGGAGGGCGTGCTGTCGATCCTGCCCGCCGACCGCGAGGTCAGCGAGTACCTGGTCGGGCATCCGGACGTCGACAAGGTGTCCTTCACCGGGTCCGTCGCGGCGGGCCGGCGCGTGATGGAGGTCGCCGCGCGCAACCTCACCCGGGTCACCCTGGAGCTGGGCGGGAAGTCCGCCGCGGTCGTGCTCCCCGACGCGGACCTGGCGGCGACCGTCGCCGGAGTCGTCCCGGCCGCGTGGATGAACAACGGGCAGGCGTGCGTGGCCCAGACCCGCATCCTGGCGCCCGCGAGCCGCTACGAGGAGTTCGCGGAGGCCTTCGCGTCCGCCGCCGGGCAGCTCGTCGTCGGCGACCCGCTCGACCCCGCGACCCAGGTCGGCCCGCTGGTCGCCAGGCGCCAGCAGCAGCGCTCGCTCGACTACATCCGCATCGGCCAGGAGGAGGGCGCCAAGATCCTGGCGGGCGGCGGCCGTCCGGCCGGGCGGGACCGGGGCTGGTACGTCGAGCCGACGCTCTTCGGCGGGGTCGACAACTCCATGCGGATCGCCCGCGAGGAGATCTTCGGGCCGGTGATCTGCCTGCTGCCGTACGGCGACGAGGCCGAGGCGCTGCGGATCGCGAACGACTCCGAGTACGGGCTCAGCGGGAGCGTGTGGACCGGTGACGTGGAGCGCGGCGTCGAGTTCGCCCGACAGGTGCGCACGGGGACGTTCAACGTGAACACCTTCAGCCTGGACATGTTCGGCCCGTTCGGCGGCTACAAGAACTCGGGCCTCGGGCGCGAGTTCGGGCCCGAGGGGCTGAGCGAGTACCTGGAGCACAAGATGATCCATCTCCCGGCCGGGTACGGGGGCGGGGCGTGATGGGCGACCGCTGGCACGTCGAGGTCGACCGGAGCGTGTGCATCGGGTCGGGGATGTGCGTGAGCACCGCGCCGGGGTCCTTCGCGCTGGACACGGCTCGCCAGTCCCGGCCCCAGGCCCCGGACGCGGACGCCAGTGAGCAGGTGCTCGCGGCGGCCGAGGGGTGCCCGGTGGAGGCGATCAGCATCACCCTGCGGGATTCGGGCGAGGCGGTCTTCCCTCCCGAGGAGTGAGCGCGTCCACCGCCGGCCGCGGACCGGTGGTGGGCCGGCCGCGCCCACGCGGCGGAGCCGCACATCAACACAGCCCCGCGCCCCCGGTTGCCCAGGGGCGCGGGGAACTGCGCGCTCGGCCCCCGCCGGCCCGCAGCCGAACCCCCGCC
>NZ_JBJHPC010000088.1:0-18112 GCF_045257485.1 Streptomyces sp. YS-3
TTCGCGGGCAGGGTTGGAGCATGCCGTCCGCTCTTGCCGCCGCCCCGAGCAGCGCGGCCACCACGAGCAGCACCACGAGGGCGCGGCGCGGGGCGGCGGCAAGAGCGGACGGCATGCTCCAACCCTGCCCGCGAACGACCGCGACCCGCCCGGATCCGGGCGAGATCCCCTCTCCCGGGTGAACGGCCGCGAGGACGCGAACTCGTCGGAGCGGCGCACCAGTCGGGCCCGCGCACGGGGGCTACGCGCGGACGCTCTCCCGTACCGCCTGCTCGGGCAGCTCCGCCGCGTCCCCGCGCGCGGCCTGCTTGCGGGCGGCGAGGAGGGCGTACACCAGCACGCCCGCGAAGAGGAACAGCACGCCCTGGTAGACCGCCTGGTAGCCGGAGCCGGCGACCAGCCAGAGGGAGAAGGCGGCGGCGAGCGCGGCGAGCAGACCGTCGCGGACGAGCCGGCCCCGGTGGACACGGTCGGCGCGGCCGGAGGCGAGGAAGTAGATCTGGGCGGCCGTGGACAGCAGATAGGGGACGGTCGCCGTGAACGTGGTGACCAGCACCAGCATCTCGAAGACGCCCTGCGAGCCGGCCGTGTAGTTGTAGACGGTCAGCGAGGAGGCGAGGACGACCGTGACCAGGACGCCCACGGTGGGCACACCCCGGTTCCTGCGCGCGAAGGCCTGCGGGAACAGTCCGTCCCGGGCGGCGGCGTACGGGGTCTGGGCGCTCAGCAGGGTCCAGCCGTTGAGGGCGCCGACCATGGAGACCAGCGCGGCGACGGCGACCGCGGTGCCGCCCCAGGCGCCGCCGAACATGGCGTTGACGGCGTCGGTGAAGGGGGCGGTGGAGGTCACCAGACGGTCGTGCGGCACGGTGCCGAAGACCGAGAGGGTGCCCAGGAGGTAGATCACGGCGGCGCCGAGGGTGCCGAGGATGGTGGCGCGGCCGACGTTGCGGCGCGGGTCGCGGACCTCGCCGGCGCTGACGGCGGCCGACTCGACGCCGAGGTAGCTGAAGAGCAGGATCGCGGCCGAGGCGGAGACGGCGCCCATCGCGCTGTGGTCGTCGGCCTGGAGGGGGCCGAGGTTGGCGGGGTCGAAGAAGAAGAGCCCGCCGACCGCCACCAGCAGCAGGGGCGCGAACTTCAGGACGGTGGAGACCAGTTGGACCGCGCCCACGTACCGGGTGCCCGCGAGGTTGGCGAGCGCGGGCAGCCACTGGAGGGCCAGCGCCGCCGCGATGGTGGCCGCCTTGTCGCCGTGCAGGGGGATCAGTACGTCGAGGTAGCCCACGGCCGCCACGGCGAGCGCCGCGTTGGAGACCCAGGTGGTGATCCAGTACGACCAGGCGGCGAGGAAGCCGGCGAAGTCGCCGAAGGCCTCGCGCGCGTAGACGTAGGGGCCGCCGGTCTGCGGCAGCCGCTGGGCCAGGCGTCCGAAGACCAGGGCCAGCGCGATCGCGCCGACGGTCAGGACCGCGAAGGCGAGCAGGCTGATGGTGCCGAAGGGGGCGACCGAGGCCGGCAGCAGGAAGATGCCGCCGCCGATGATGTTGCCCATGACCAGGGCGGTCGCCACCGGCAAACCGAACTGCCGGGCATGCCTGCTCTGGGTGTCGTGCGTGGTCATGGGGTGGTGCGCCTCTCTCCGTGCCAAAACCCGTTCATGGTCCGGTACGGAGGGCCTCGCTCAAAATCACGCGGATTTGTCCCGTACGGCCGCCCCCTCAACCGGAAAAGGTTCGTCCGCTTCCGCTTCGGACCGGGGAATCTGCGGGGTGGCGAAAACCGGCACCTGCGGCCCCATGCACTCGCGCAGCCACCGCCGCAGCACCCGGTGCACCTGCTCGGCGCCCACCAGCGTGTCCCCCTCGGTGACCGGCGCCGACAGCTCGCGCGGCCACAGCAGGAAGGCGTGCGCCTGCTCGCCGCCGAGGCCGCCGTGCGAGCCGATCTGCTCCTCGAAGGCGTGCACCTCGCCGGTGACCGGGTCGTACATGGAGTTGACCATGATGTCGGCGGTGTGCGGGAAGGTGTCGGTACGCCGTACGGCATCGGCGGCTCCCGGCCCGAACCCGGTCAGCGGGCCCCTGTCGTCCTCCAGTTCACCGATCGGCACCTCCTGGAGCTCCTGGAGCCGGTCCGCGTCCGCGCCGCCGATGACCACCGCGCCGTACTTCTCGCTGCGCACCAGCAGGAACCCGATACCGGGGTGGCCGGCGAGGGTGCGCAGCAGCGCGGGGTGGCGGCGGTCGATCTCCTCACGGCTCAGCCGCCCCCCGGTGCCGGGGAAGGAGACGAGCCCGAGGTTGCCGGAGGCGAGCACGACCGGGTCGGAGTCCGGAGCCTGCTCCCCGCTGCCCGGAACCGGGCGGTGGAGCGCGACCCGCACCGCGTCCCGCGCCTCCGCCCCGCTCTTGGTGCGCCCGGCGCCGCGCGGGACGGGCAGCCCGCACCCGGCCCGCACCAGATCCTTCAGCGTCAGCCCGTAGGCACCCGCGAAGGTCTCCCCCGGGCTCTGCCCGTGGTCGGACAGGAGCACGATGCGGTAGGCGCGCGGGGCGTGCTCGGCGACCTTGGCGAGCAGCGCGATCGACCGGTCGAGGCGCTCCAGGACCTTCCGGGCGTCCCGGCCGCGCGGCCCCGAGTGGTGGGCCACCTCGTCGTACGCCACCAGGTCGGCGTAGACGGCGGTGCGTCCGGCGAGCATGTCGCCGATCACCGCGGCGACCACCACATCGCGCTCGACGACGGTCGCGAAGGCCCGGATGAACGGGTAGAGCCCGCCGCGCCGCACCCGCGGCGCGTCGCCGCGCAGCCGGGCGCGGGTGGACTGGCCGATCTCGCGGCCGACCTCGGCGACGAAGGAGAGCGCGGTGCGCACGGCGTTGGCCGGGTCGGAGAAGTACGCGAAGTAGCCCGCCCGGGAGCGGTTGCGACGGCCGCGCCGGGCCGCCATCGACAGGACCAGGGCGAGCTGGTCGGCGCCGCCGGAGAAGAGGTTGCCCCGGCTGGCGCCGTCGACGGTGAGCAGCCCCGCGTCGCCGGTGCGCGCCACCGCGCGGCGCTGGAGCTCGACGGCGCAGGCCGGACGGTTGGAGACCATCAGCTCGCCGGTCTCCTTCTCGTACCAGCGGAAGGCGGGGACGTCGAAGGTGGAGCCGTGCAGGATGCCGAGCTGGCTGGCGCCGGTCTGGCTGGACCAGTCGGTGCGCCACGGGGTGAGCCGGTGAGTGCGCTCCAGCCAGCCGGCCACGGTCGGCATCAGTCCGGTGCCGACCGCGTGGCACAGCACGTCGTGGCCGACGCCGTCGAGCTGGAGGAAGACCGTACCCGGAGTCTCCTCGCCCGGCCGGTCGTCACCGCGCCTGCGGCGGCGCCGGTCGGCCAGGCGCGAGAGTCTGCGCCGGTAGGCGTTGTCGTCGCGGACCGCCAGCGCGGTGGAGGTCGCCGAGGCGACGGCCGACATCACCGCGGCCACCACCACCGCGGTCTCCGGCTGGGCCGCGCCGCGCCCGCTGGGGATCAGGCTCAGCGCGATCAGCAGCAGCGAGCCGTTGAGGAAGAACACCAACAGGCCCAGGACCAGGGCCGGGACCAGCAGGAAGGCCCGTACCACCAGCGGCCACACCAGGGCACTCAGCAGACCGAACGCCCCGGCTCCCCAGGCGGCGGTGAGCGCGACGCGGGTGACGCTGTCGCCGCCCGCGGACTTCAGCCGGAAGTCGGGGAGGATGCCCGCGAGCGCCATCATCGTGAGCGTGGACACCGCCCACACCACGACCACCCGCACCAGGGCGCTGCCCGCCGTCCGCCATCGCCCCGCACTCACGCCGCTCGTCACTGCCTCTCCGCCTAGCCGTTCACCCCCAGCGTGTCACAGGGGCGGGAACCGGCCGACGCGATGGACCGGCGGCGGTCGGCGGCGTGATGGGCGGTGGGCGGGGTCCGCGTCAGCAGCCGTCGTAGCCGGCGGTCGGCATCGAGAGCCTGCGGTGGATGTGGGCCTTCTTGGACGCGTCGTAGTCCGGTTCGACGAGCCCGGCCGTCTCCAGCCGGACCCCGCGCCGCTCGCACTCCGCGGAGAAGTCCGGAACCGACGTCAGCGCGCGCGCCAGGACCCGTTCGTTGGGCGCGACGAAGAGGTCCACCTGACCGGCCTCGACGTCCGTCCACAGTCCCTCGTGGTCGGGGCGCAGACCGTAGAAGAGCAACTGCCGGGTGACGACGTACCCCTTGTCGGCGGCCCAGCGCGCGCACATCTCGTGCTGGCTGCGGGTGTCCACCAGGAAGGGGTCGAGGTCGAGTTCCTCCAGCGGGGTCAGACTGGCGATCGCCGCCACTCGCACGTCACCCATGACCGACCCCCATGCCCTTCGTTGTGGTGCCGACCCTACTCCTGGTTCACGGCGGCGAGGAGTAGCCGCATGAGTGGCAGATCTTCCAGCCGTCCTGGGTGACCGCGAGTATCCCGCCGCAGCGCGGGCACTGTTCCGAGTGCATGATCATGCCGGGCCTTCCCTTGATGGACCGATGAGTACCCCGGCCCCCGTCCGGTGCGCCCCCCGACACATAGGCTCGTACACAACAGCGCGCGCGGTGGTCGTCGAACGGAGGAGATTTCGGGTGCCGGTGGAGATCACCTGGTGGGGTCATGCCACCTGCACGGTCGAGGACTCCGGGGTCCGGGTGCTCACCGATCCCCTCTTCGCCCGGCGGCTGGCGCATCTGCGCAGGAGGCAGGGGGCGCTGCCGCCGCCCGAGGCCGCCGTCGCCGATGTCGTCCTCGTCTCGCATCTGCACTCCGACCATCTGCACCTGCCCTCGCTGGCCCGGCTCGCCCCCGGTACCCGGCTCGTGGTGCCGCACGGCGCGGTCGCGGCCGTACCGGGGCTGCGCAGGCTGGGGCTGCCCCTGACCGAGGTGCGGCCCGGGGATCTGGTGGAGGCGGGTGAGCTGCGGATACGGGCGGTGAGCGCACGGCACGACGGGCGGCGGCTGCCGTTCGGGCCGCACCGGGCGCCCGCGCTCGGCTTCGTCATCGAGGGCCGGGCGCGCACGTACTTCGCCGGGGACACCGGGCTCTTCGACTCGATGGCCGAGGAGGTCGGACCGGTGGACGTGGCCCTGCTGCCGGTCGGCGGCTGGGGTCCGTTCCTGGGTCCCGGCCATCTGGACGCGGGCCGGGCCGCCGAGGCCCTGGCGCGGCTCGGGGCGCGGGCGGCGGTCCCGGTGCACTACGGCACGTACTGGCCGATCGGGCTCGACGCGGTGCGCCCGCACGAGTTCCACGCGCCCGGTGACGACTTCGTCCGCCACGCGGCCCGGCTGGCGCCCGGGGTGACGGTGCACCGGCCGGCGCACGGCGAGAGCGTACGGCCCGAGGTGGCCCGGTGATCGCCGCGTTCGTGGTGCGGGCGGTGGCCCAGGTGCCGCCGGAGCCGACACAGCAGGCGCTCGGCTATCCGTCCCTGTTCATCCTGGTGGTCCTCGGCTCGCTGGTGCCGGTGGTGCCCACCGGGGCGCTGGTGTCGACGGCCGCGGTGGTCGCCTTCCACCAGACGGCGTGGTTCTCGCTGCTGCTGGTCTTCGGGGTGGGCGCGCTCGCCGCGTTCCTGGGGGACGTGGCCCTGTACTGGCTGGGGCAGCGCGGGGTGCGCTCGCGCGGCGGGTCGCGGTGGCTGGCGGCGCTGCGCGGCCGGGCGGCCCCGGACCGCCTGGCGCAGGCCGAGGAGAAGCTGAACCGGCACGGGGCGGCGGTCCTGGTGCTGTCCCGGCTCGTCCCGGCGGGCCGGATCCCGGTGATGCTGGCGTGTCTGCTGGGCGGTATGCCGCTGCGCACCTTCGTACGCGGCGATGTGCCCGCGTGTGTGGCCTGGGCCGGTGCGTACGGCCTGATCGGCATCCTGGGCGGCTCGCTCTTCCCCGAGCCGTGGCAGGGCGTGGTCGCGGCGGTGGTGCTGACGGTGCTCATCGGCGCGGCCCCGCCAGTGTGGCGCAGGCTGCGGCACGGGCCGCCCGCCCGGCCGGCCGAAGCCCCGCATCCCAAGTAGGCGGCGGGATTCACAGCCCGGCGAGGGCCTCCTCGAACGCGGTCAGGGCCCGCCGCACGTGCGGCAGCCGCAGCGGGTCCGGCGCCTGGAGGGTCCGCGCGCTCTCCTCCTCGCTCCCCCCGAGCAGCGGCTCCGTGGCGAGCCGGGCGCGCAGCGCGCCCAGTTCGTCGCCGAAGCGGTGGCCGCCGGGGGCGGGGGCGCCGAGCCGGGCGGTCAGATACTCCTCCAGCTCCATGGAGTCGGTGACCCCGCGCGCGGCCAGCCGGCCGCGCAGACCGCCGAAGTCGGCGTAGAGGTGGCGGCCCGCCTGCGGGGGCCGGGCGAAGGCACCGGCGGCGAGGACCGCGCGGTGGGCCTCGGCGGCGAGGGCGCCGTGCAGGACCGCGGCCCGGCGCATCCGTACCGCCACCGGGTCGGGCTCCTCCAGGGCGTACGCCGCCGCCTCGGCGACCGGGCCCGCCACCACCGAGCCGAGCGCGGTGAGGACGTCGAGGGTGCGGGCCCGGCGCTGGGCGCCCTGCTCGGTGTCCGGGAAGCGGGCGACGGCGGCGGGCCAACCGGCCGGGGTGAGCGCGCCCGACAGGTCGGACAGGACGGTCACGTCGTCCGGGCACATCTCGGCGGGGCTGAACAGGACCGTCTCGTGCGGGCGGTGCAGGGTGTCGCGCCAGGTCTCGTCGCTGATGATGTGCAGCCCCTCCCCCACGGCCGCCTCGCACGCCTCCCGTACGGTCTCGGGCGGCGCGACCGTGGCGGCCGGGTCGTCGGCGACGGAGAGCACCAGGACGCGGGGCACCCCGCCCTCGACGCGCACCCGGCGCACGGTCTCCAGGAGGGCGTACGGATCGGGCACGCCGCCGCACTCCGCCGGGGTCGGCACATGGAAGGCGGGGCGCCCAAGGAGCCGGGCCTGCGGGGTCCACCAGGCCGGGCAGGGGCGGGGCAGCAGGACATCGCCCCCGTACGAGGCGAGCAGGGCGAAAAGGAGCGGCTGGGCGCCGGGCGCGGCGGCCACCAGACCGGGGTCGCAGCGCAGCCCGCGCCGGTGCCAGTAGCCGCAGGCGGCGCCGCGCAGCTCGGGTCCGCCGCCCGGGGGTTCGGGCCGGGTGCGCCCCGCGGCGCCCGCGAGCACTCCGGCGAGTGGGGGCAGGACGGGCAGTCCGGTGCCGGGGGCGGGCGGTCCGTAGCGGACGGGTCCTCGGCCTTCCGCCACCGTCCCGTGCATCCGCGGCCTCCTTCTTCACACCCGTGCGGTCCGTCGTGCCGGCCCCTCGGGCCTTGTCGGCCCCCTTGAGCCCTTTATACGGAGGTTTGCTCCGCGGCGCCGCTCCGTATGCGTACCCGGTGGTCCCGGTCCGGCCGTCCCGGTCCGGTCGCGGGCGTTCGTTCAGGAGAGGCGGGTGAGGGCGGAGAGCTCGTCCTCCAGGCCCCGGCCCTTGGTGCGCACCACGCCCTCGGCGACCTCGGACAGCTTGCGGTTGGCGTGCTGGGAGAGGGTACGCAGCAGGGCGAAGGCCTTCTGCGCGTCGCAGCCGAGCACATGCATCACGATGCCGCTGGCCTGGTCGATCACCGGGCGGGAGCGCAGCGCGGCCTCCAGCTGCTCCACCTCGGCCAGCGCCGCGCGGTAGCGGCGGTCGCGGGCGATCCCGGCGGTCGCCTCCTCGCCGAGGATGCTCACCGGGCCGGACAGGGCGTCGTCGAGCGCGCCGGGGCGGAAGCTGTAGAGGCTGAGGGTGACCTCGACGCCGCAGCGGCGGAAGGGAAGGGTGACGCAGGACCGTACGCCCGACTCCAGGGCCACCGCGCGGTAGCCGGGCCAGCGCTCCTCCGTCAGGAGGTCCTCGGTGTCCACCGGGGCGCCGACGTCCAGCGCGGTCGGGATGGGCCCCTCGCCGCACTCCAGCTGGACGCTCACCAGCGGTTCGAGGTCGGGGTGCGTGGCGGTGACACGGCGCTCGGAGCCGCTGTCGGCGATGGTCGCGACGGCGCCGCAGGAGGCGGGCGCGCAGCGCACCGACTGCTCGGCGAGCCGGGAGAGCCGGCCCACCGGCGAGACGGAGTGCGGTCGTTGACGTTCCGGCTCGGAGAACATGGGAAAACCTCCTGAACCGCGCATTCCCCGCGCCGGGACCGGGAAACGGCGCCAGCGGCTAACTTGCTGCTATGACGCAGACGGTGGACGAATTCGGCGAGGACCTGGCGGACTTCGTCAGACGGGTGGGCGAACTGCGCACCGCGCGCTCCCAGGACGCCGGGGACCAGCTCACCCTCCTCGACGCCGCGCTCTTCGAACTCCAGCACGTGGCCGACCAGTTGTGGCCCCGGTACGAGCAGTGCGTCGCCATCGCCGCGGGCGCGGCCGGTTCGCCCGGCGACCGGCAGGAGCGGCTGCTGCTGAAGGCGCTGTTCCAGCGGCTGCCGCTGCCGGTGGCGCTCGTCGACCGCGAGACGGTGGTGCGGAGGCTGAACTTCGCGGCCACCGGTCTGACCGGGGCCCGCGCCGGATACGCGACCGGACGGCCGCTGGCGGCCCTGCTGATGCCGGGCGACCGTGCCGCGTTCCGCTCCCAGGCGGCGGCCGTGGCCCGCGGCGAGGGCGACCGGGGACTGACCGTCCGCCTCCAGCAGCGCCCCGGGGAGCCGCTGTTCGCCACGCTGTCCGCGCTGCGTCCGCCGGACGAGCCGCACCCGGCCGTCCTGGTCGTCTTCCAGCCGGGGATGTCCCGGTCCGCCGGGGCCGCCACCCCGGCCGCGGAGGTGCCCGATCTCACCGAGTCGACGCGGCACGCCCGGCTGATGGACCTGGTGGACACGATGGCGGGGGCGCTGCTGCGGCTGCCGCCGGGCGACGGCGCCGAGGCGCTGGAGACGGCCGCCCGGGTGCTCTGCGGGCGGTTCGCCCAGTGGGTGATCGCCGATGTGGTGGAGGACGGGCCGCGGCGCGTCGCCGTGCTGGGTCCGGCCGCCGAGGAGGACGCCGAACTGCGCCGGGCGCTCGCCGCGCAGGACCCGGCCCGCGCCCCGCTGGTGGCCGAGGCCGCCCGGGCGGGGGCCACCGCGCTCCAGCTCCAGCCCGAGGACACCGAGGGGTTCGGCCACGACGCCTCGGGCGCGGCGGTCCTCGCCCGCGCGGACGTGACGTCGCTGCTGTGCGTGCCGCTCGGCGCGCCCGGCCCCGTACAGGGGGTGCTCACCCTCTTCCGTACGGGTTCGGCGCGCCCGTTCTCGATGGCCGAGGCGCACGCGATGGACGTGATGTCCCGCCATGTGGCGCTGGCTATGCGGCGTCCCGGCGCACCGGACGGTGACCGGCCGGAGTCTGCTCCCGCAGTGCCTGGTCCCGCAGCCGAGTGCAGCAGCGACTGATCAGCCGGGAGACGTGCATCTGGGAGATGCCCAGGTCCTCGGCGATGCTGCTCTGCGTCATGTCCCGGAAGAACCGCATGTAGAGGATCTGGCGCTCACGCGGCGGCAGCCGGCGGAGCCCGGGCTTGACCGACTCGCGGTCGACGACGATGTCGAGCGCCGGGTCGGGCTCGCCCAGGGAGTCGCTGAGGGAGTACCCGTCCTCGGCGCCCGGCAGTTCGGCGTCGAGGGAGAGCGCGGAGAAGCTGTCGAGCGCTTCGACGCCCGCCTTGACCTCCTCCTCGGTCATCCCGGTGTGCGCGGCGATGTCCGCCACGGAGGGGTTGCGGGAGGCGCCGCTCTGCATGAGCTCCTGGCGGGCGGCCCGGACCCGGCCGCGCAGGTCCTGGACCCGGCGCGGCACGTGCAGGGTCCACATGTGGTCGCGGAAGTGGCGCTTGAGCTCGCCGGTGATGGTCGGCACCGCGAAGCTCTCGAACGCGGCGCCGCGCTCGGGGTCGTAGCGGTCGACGGCCTTGACCAGGCCGAGGGCGGCGACCTGGCGGAGGTCGTCGAGGGACTCGCCCCGGTTGCGGAAGCGGCCGGCCAGCCGCTCGGCCATCGGCAGCCAGGCCCGGACCAGCTCCTGGCGCAGCGCGTGCCGCTCGGGCCCGGGGGGCAGCGCGGCCAGGCGGACGAACGCGTCGGCGGTGTCGGGCGCGTCGTCGTGCGAATGCCTGGCTGTGGCAGGTGCGTACGTACGCATGCGGACAGCTCCCTGAGAACGGTGGAATCGGATGGTGGTCACCGCTGGGAAGGGGCTGCCCCGGGTGCCCCGGCCGGAGCACGGGCACGCCCGGAGCGGACAGCCGCTCCCACGGACGTGCCTCCGGTCCGAAGCACGACGTGCGCCTGCCCGGGGTCTCCCACTCCAAACCCCCCGGGTTCGGGGCATGGCCGGCGCGGGTCCGGGTACTGCGCCCTCAGCCGGGGCACGGAGCAACGGAGAAAGGGCGGGACACCGATGGCACGGTACGTCCGAGAAGTGATGACGGCGGGTGTGGCGGCCGTGCGGCCCGATGCCTCACTGGTCGAGGCGGCCCGGCTGATGCGCGCCCAGGACGTCGGGGATGTGCTGGTCGCCCGGGGCGACCGGCTGATCGGGGTGCTCACCGACCGGGACATCGCGGTGCGCGCGGTGGCCGAGGGCGCCGATCCGCTGACGGTCAGCGCCCAGTCCGTGTGCACCCGCTCCTCGGTGAGCGTGCGCCCCGACGACGAGGTGGCGACGGCGCTGCGGCTGATGCGGCGGCACGCCGTGCGGCGGCTGCCGGTGGTCGAGGGCGGCCGTCCGCTGGGGCTGGTGAGCCTGCGGGACGTCACCGCGCACCAGGACTGCCGGGTGGAGGCCCCGGAGACCGGCCGGGCGGGGCCGCGCTCCGCCCGGGTGCCCCGCCAGAGCCGCTGGAGCGACCGGCCGAGGCCCCCTCAGCTTCCCTGATGGCCCGTCAGGCGGCCCGGCCGAGCATCGCGAGCAGGCGCGCCTGGGCGCCCGCCCCCTCGGACACCGCGAGGGGCGCGTCGAACAGGCTCCGGGGCAGCTGGTCGGCGTAGCCGCCGAACTCCCGCGCCGCCGCGTCCACCAGCGCGTCCGGCAGCCGCTCGTCGGCGCCGATCGCCCGGGACAGGTCCCAGGAGTGCACCACGGCGTCCGCCATCATCTGCGAGCAGTACGCCGGGGCGGGCGTCCTGCCGTAGGAGAGCTCGACCGTGCCGTCGAGGGCGCCCGGCGCGGCGAAGGCGGCCACGGCGGCCGAGAGCGCCGTCTCCCACACGTCCACCGGGTCGTCGCCGAGGACGTCGCCGTCGAAGGCGTCCCCCACCTCCGCGATGGTGCGGCCCTCGGCGACCAGCGGCGGCACCCACAGCTGCTCGACGGCCAGATGGTTGACCAGGTCCCGCACGGTCCACTCGGCGCACGGCGTGGGCAGGTCCCACTGGTCGGGCCGGATGGCGTGGACACGGGAGCCGAAGAGGGTGACGGCCTCGCGGTGAAGGTCGAGGAGCCGGGTGTGGTCCGCGGACGCAGAGGAATCCATGAGGCCACTGTGTCCGACGGGAGCCGAGGGCTCAAGCACGGATTGCGCCGGGCGGGCGCGGGTACCCATGCTCCATGTCTTTTCCGTCCCAGCCGTCCGTGCCACCTCCCGCCGACCGGTCCTTCTGGACCCGTGGCCTGCCCCGCCGTCTGAGCGACCGCGACCGCGAGCTGTTCCAGGAGGCCGCCGGCCGCAACTGGCCCGGCGCCCGCGCCGTGTTGCCGCGGCTGAGCCGGGCCGCCGACCACGGGCTGCTCTGGTTCGGCGCCGCCGCCGCGATGGCCGCCACCGGCTCGCCCCGGGCGCGGCGGGCGGCGCTGCGCGGGGTGGCTTCGCTGGCGCTCGCCTCGGCGACCGTGAACACGGTGGCCAAGCGGTCGGTGCGCAGGCCCCGGCCGATACTGGAGCTGGTGCCGCTGGTGCGGCAGTTGAAGCGCCAGCCGATCACCACGTCCTTCCCGTCCGGCCACTCGGCCTCGGCGGCGGCCTTCGCGACCGGCGTGGCCCTGGAGTCGTTGGGCTGGGGCGCGCTGGTGGCGCCGGTCGCGGTCTCGGTGGCCGCCTCGCGGGTGTACACGGGCGTGCACTATCCGGGTGACGTCGTGGTGGGCGCGGCCCTGGGCGTGGGCGCGGCCTTCGCGGTACGCGGTCTGGTCCCCACCCGGCGCCAGCTGCCCGCGCCCGGCCGCCCCTACACGGAGGCGCCCGCGCTGCCCGGCGGGGAGCACCTGGTGGTGGTGGTCAACGAGCGCTCCGGCACGGCCGCCGCCAAGGCCTCGGCGGTGCGCGAGGCGCTGCCACTGGCCGAGGTGATCGAGTGCGCCCCCGACGACCTGGAGGCGACGCTCGACAAGGCGGCCCGGCGCGGCCGGGCGCTCGGGGTGTGCGGCGGCGACGGCACGGTGAACCGGGCGGCGGTGGCCGCCGCCCGGCACGGCGTACCGCTCGCGGTCTTCCCCGGCGGCACCCTCAACCACTTCGCGTACGACCTGGGCATCGAAGAGGTCCAGGACACCGCACGCGCGCTGGAGGCGGGCGACGCGGTCAAGGTGGACCTCGGCCGGTTCACGCCGGGCCCGGACGGCACGGCCGCCGGGTACTTCGTCAACACCTTCAGCCTCGGTGTCTACCCGGAGCTGGTGCGGCTGCGCGAGCGCTGGTCGCCGCGGATCGGCGGCTGGCCGGCCGGGGTGCTCGCGGCGTTCGAGGTGCTGCGCGGCGAGCGGCCCCTGGAGGCCGAGGTGCACGGCAAGCCGCACGCGCTGTGGCTGCTGTTCGCGGGCAACTGCATCTACCAGCGCCTCGGCCCGGCCCCCGCCCACCGCTACGACCTGGCCGACGGGCTGCTCGATGTGCGGGTGGTGCACGGCGGCCGGCTGCCCGGGCTGCGGCTGCTGGCAGCCGCGCTCGCCGGACCGCTCAGCCGCTCCCCCGTCCACGCGGCCCGTCGGCTGCGCCGGCTGCGGATCGGCGCCCTCGCGCCGCGCACCCCGGTGGCGTACGACGGGGAGGTCGCCCACATAGAGGGTGAGCTGACGGTCGACAAGCTGCCTGAGGCGCTGACGGTGTACCGGCCGCCGGTCCGCGCGTGAGACGCGGGCGGCCCGCCCGCCGCTAGTCGGTGAAGGTGGCCCCGGGCTTCAGCAGCCGCAGCCGCTCGCCGAGCCCGGCAGCGGCGAACGCCTCGGTCAGCGAGTCCGCGCCCTCGCTGAAGTGGCCCCAGTGTTCGAAGTGGAGCGGCACGACATGGCGGGCGCCCAGGATCTGGGCGGCCTCGGCGGCGGCCTCGCTGGTCAGGGTGAGCGGGGCGCCGTCGAGGAGCGGGGTGCGGGCCGCCCCGGCGAAGAGCACGGCCACGTCGACGGGCCCGAAGCGCTCGGCGATCGCGCGGACGTGGTCCAGGGAGGCGTTGTCGCCGCTGACGTAGACGGTCGGCACCGCGTCGCCGTGCAGGACGAAGCCGGTGACCTCGCCGGTCACCGCCTCGGCGCCCGCGGGCCCGTGGAGCGCGGGCACCCCGGTGATCCGCAGCCGTTCACCGAGGCCGTAGGTCCGCCAGTTGGGCAGCGCCGTCACGGTGTCCCCGAGCCTGGCGCGCGCGGCGGCGGTCGACAGCACGAGCGGCACCCGGTCCAGATAGGCGCGGCCGGACTCGTCCAGGTTGTCGGGGTGCTGGTCGTGCGAGAGCAGCACCGCGTCCACGGCGCCCATCTCGTCGGCCTCCACGGCCGGTCCCGCCGTCTTGACCAGCTTGCGGCCCGTGCCGGTCGGATAGTCACCGGGGGCGTCGAACGTCGGGTCGGTGACCAGCCGGAAACCGCAGATCTCCACGACGGCGGTCGGCCCGCCGACGTACCGGATCGCTACCTCACCCATGGTGCCCTCCCAAGTGATCTTCCTTGCTCGGCAGGGGTAACGCACCCGACGCTACGGGTTGTTCCACCTCGGCGGTAGTACGGACCGGGCGGTGCGCGTCCGCCCCGGAGCGCGCCCGGCGGACGGGCCCGCGTAGTCCGTATGGTGAAACGCAGGTCTCAGTATGCGACATGGCGGCGTACGGTGGCCGTACCGGCCGCAGAGGTCGGACAGGGAGAGAGGGAGCCGGCCATGGCACAGGAGACCGCCGTCTACACGCACGGCCACCACGCGTCCGTCCTGCGCTCGCACACCTGGCGCACCGCGGCCAACTCCGCCGCCCACCTCATCGGTGAACTCCGGCCCGGCGCGCGGATCCTGGACATCGGCTGCGGCCCCGGCACCATCTCCGCCGACCTGGCCGCGCTGGTCCCGGACGGCCATGTGACGGCCGTCGACGCGGCGCCCGGCATCGTCGAGCGGGCGCGGGCGTACGCCGAGGAGCGCGGGCAGTACAACATGGCGTTCGCCGTCGCGGACGTCCACGCCCTGGCGCACCCCGACGCCTCCTTCGACGTCGTCCACGCCCACCAGGTGCTGCAACACGTGGGCGACCCCGTCCGGGCGCTGCGCGAAATGCGCCGGGTCACCCGCCCCGGCGGACTGGTCGCGGCGCGCGACAGCGACTACGGCTCCTTCACCTGGTTCCCCCGAGTCCCGGCCCTGGACGCGTGGCTGGAGCTGTACCACCGGGTCGCCCGGGCCAACGGGGGCGAGCCGGACGCGGGGCGGCGGCTGCGGTCGTGGGCGCGCGCCGCCGGGTTCACCGACATCACCTCCACCGCCTCGGCCTGGTGTTTCGCCACCCCCGAGGAGCGCGCGTGGTGGAGCGGGCTGTGGGCGGAGCGCACGGTGGCGTCCACGTACGCACGGCTCGCGGTGGACGGGGGCCACACCACCGAGGCCGGTCTCGCGGCGATCGCCGAGGGGTGGCGGGAGTGGGCCGCCGCCGACGACGGGTGGTTCATGGTCCCCCACGGCGAGATCCTCTGCCGCGTGTGACGGTCACCAACTAGGCTCGTTCGTATGGAGATCCTCGGAACCACTTTGCGCATCTGCGTCGACGATCTGGAGACCTCGGTGGCTTTCTACGAAAGCCTCGTGGGAAGCAAAGCCCTGCGCTTCGAACGCGGCGGGGTCTCGGTCGCCGCGGTCGGCTGCTTCCTGCTGATGAGCGGTCCGGAGTCGGAGCTCGCGATTCTGCGCAAGGTGTCGGCCACGATCGCCGTCAAGAACGTCGACGACGCCTACCGGGCCCTGACCGGGGTGGGCGCCCGCGTCATCGCGGGCCCGGTCCCCACCCCGGTGGGCCGCAATCTGATCGCGGTCCACCCCGACGGCTCGGTCTTCGAGTACGTGGACCACCGGGGGTAACCCGCGTACCGGTACCGGGGCGCGAGGTGGTGAGCCGGGGGCGCGACGGCGCCCGTCCCGGGGCACGGGGGCCGGCACGACAGGTCCCCTGCCCGCGCGCATCCGAACCGCGCCGCCCCAGCCCCCTCAGCAGGACGGCGGTCGCATCCGATACGCGTACCGGTCCGGCAGCGGCTCGTCCGTGATCCGCGACCACACCTCGTCCAGCACCTCCGCGCCCTCGCGCAGATCCGCAACCTCGAACCCCTCGTCGAAGACGGCCCGCGCCCCCGCCACGTCCCCCTCTGCCAGCAGGATCCGGGCTTCCAGGAGCCGGAAGGCCCCACGCTCCCGTACGGGATCCCGCAGCCGGTCCCAGACCGCGCGGGCCCCGTCCGGCCGCCCCGCCGCCAGCAGTGCCGCTATCGCCTCGCGGCCCAGCGCGGCGGTCGCGGCCACCCAGCGCTCCCCGTCCCGCCGCTCCTCGCACAGGTCGTCGAACGCCTCGGCGTACAGATCGGCGGCCCGGTCGGGGTTGCCCGCGAGCCGGTCCGCGACCGCCAGACAGCGCAGCAGCGGCCAGCGCGAGGGCGCGAGCGGCAGTCCGCGCTCCCAACTGCGCACCGCCTGCGCCCGGTCGCCCGCGTGCCACTGCGCGACCCCGAGGTGGTACTCGGTGAGCGGGGAGGCGGGCGCCGTCTCCAGCATGTCCCGCCAGTGCGGCGCCACCAGCGTCGGCCCCGGCGGCACGACCCGGCGCGGCTCGGGCAGCGCGCCCGCGTGCAGCAGTTCCAGCCAGGGCGCCTGCTCCTCGCCGAGCGTCGTCTCGGGGAACGGCGTACCCGGCAGCTTCAGGTTCCCCCGCAGCACTTCGAGCGCGCCCCAGCCGGACCCGGTGGCCAGGGAGGTGGTGGGTTCGGTGTCGGCGTACGGGCGCCAGGCCTCGTACGCCTCGTCGACCGCCTCGCGCGGCAGGACCGCCGCCAGCCGCCGCGCCACCTCCTCACGGGCGAGCGTCCAGTCGTCGCCGTGCACCCGCCCGGGGTCGGCGGCGAGCGGCCCGTACGCCTCCAGCCAGGCGAACTCCCCGCCCGCCTCCAGCGGAACGTGCTCCAGCTGCGTACGGGCCAGACCCGCCTGGATCTCGGCGTAACCGGTCGTGCCGGGCTCGGTGAGCCACTCCTGCCAGCGCCGCCCGCCCCGGCCCGAGCCCCACAGGAACAGTTTGCGGCCCCGCAGCAGGTCGGTCGAGGTCTGCACCAGGCCCTGCCCGGCCGCGTCGAGCGAGGCGATCCAGCGGCGGGCGCCGTCGGGCACCTCGTAGAAGTAGTCGGCGGGGTACTCGCCGCGCAGCGGATACGTACGGTCGGCGCCCTCCCACTCCGGGACCGGCACCCGCCGCAGGGTGCGCGCGTACCCGAAGTGCCAGGCGCTGTCGGCGGGGGCGAGGACGCGGGTTCCGTCGGCCTCCTCCACGGCGGTGTTGGACCACCAGTAGACGGGCGCGGTCCGCTCGTGCGGGTTGCGCACGCGTACCCCCACGTACAGGAAGTCGGAGTCCTCGGGCAGCCACAGGTCCACCTGGAAGGGCAGGTCGCGCAGCCGCTCCCACTCCCACAGGCGCAGCATCTCACCGCCGTCGGGGGCCGGGACGACGGCCGCGTGCACGGGCGCGCAGGCGAGGGTGGAGTGGCCGGTGGCGCCGATGTTCCACTCGATGCCGCCGGAGAACCAGGCGCCGTTCAGGGCGAAGTCGGCGGGCTGGAGGACGCGGTTGACGTAGAGGAGTTCGCGGCCGGTCGGCTTGTGGAAGAGGGAGCGGATCCGGCCGCCGAGGCCCGGCAGCACGGTGACGCGCAGCCGGGAGTTCTCCAGGACGAGGGTGTCCAGGTCGGTCGGGGTGCGCTCCCGGCCGTAGCCGTCGAGGACCCGTACCGGCAGGACCGTCTCCAGGGGCTGGTAGCCGATCTGGCGGGCCATGTCGCG
Source organism: Streptomyces sp. YS-3 (assembly GCF_045257485.1). Lineage (NCBI taxonomy): Bacteria > Bacillati > Actinomycetota > Actinomycetes > Kitasatosporales > Streptomycetaceae > Streptomyces > Streptomyces sp. YS-3. The sequence continues at coordinate 17,249 of NZ_JBJHPC010000088.1, forward strand.
CGGCAGGCCCTCGCGGGCCCGCTCGGCCCGCGCGTCGACGGCCTGCGCCCGGTCGAGCGGCCGTAGCGCGGGCAGCGGGTTGGGCTGCCCCAACGGGGCGGCGGGCAGCGTCAGTACGGAACGACGTACGGTCGTGGCCAAGACAACCTCATTCCCTCGCGCGGTCGGCCACCCCGTCCCTGCGACCGCCCCGTGACCATGGAACACGGCACGCGCCGCGCTGACCAGAGGAGCCCCTGGTCAGGATTGCGCAAAGGCCGCCGCCCGGCGGGGAGTCAGCGGGGCTCGACCATCTCCGCGGTGATCGCCCAGCGCTGGTGGTCGCGCCAGGCGCCGTCGATGAAGAGGAAGTCGGGCGAGAAGCCCTCCAGGCGGTATCCGGCGCGGCGCACCAGGGCGATGGAGGCGAGGTTGCCCGGCTGGATGTTGACCTCCAGACGGTGCAGTCCAAGGGTGGCGAACGCGTACCGGGTGACCAGATCCAGTGCCTCGCTCATCAGCCCGCGCCCGGCGGCGTGCGCGAAGGCGCCGTAGCCGAGCGCGCCGCTGAGGAACGCGCCCTGGACCACGTTGTTGATGTTGATGAACCCGGCGATCCGGTCGTCCTCGACGGTGCGGACGAGGAACCCGTACCGGGCCGGATCGGCCAGCAGCCGCTCCGCGTAGGCCGCGTACGCGTCGAGGTCGGTCGGCGGGAAGAGCCACGGCGCGTGCAGGGACCCACGGCCAGCAGTTTCACCACCGTATTGAGATCGTTGACCTGCCGGTCCAGCAGCGGCACCCCGCGCAGCCCGCTGTCGGAGGCGAAATACAGCCGCATCCCGCGCGTCAGCCCGGACGCGGGCTCGCCCGCGCCCACCACGC
>NZ_JBJHPC010000871.1:0-2023 GCF_045257485.1 Streptomyces sp. YS-3
ACCCGCAGCCCGCGCAGCCCCACTTCGTACAACCCCACCCCGGACAGCCGCAGTACGTTCACTCGGCCGCCCCGGGGACCGTCACGGCCCATCCGTCGGGGGCGGGCCCGACGCAGCCGCCCCGTAAGCGGAAGCGTGCCGCGCTGGTCGTCGCGGTGGCGGTCGCCGCCGCGATCGTCGGCGTCGGCGGCTATCTGGTGAGCCAGCTCGCCGGCGGCGACTCGGACGCCGGTAAACCCACCCACGGGGGCAGCGACAAGAACAGCGCCCAGCCCGGCAGTTCGACTCCGGGCACCGGCGCGGGCAGCGCGAACAACAAGCCCCCTGCGGCACCGAAGGGGACCGTGTACAAGAACATGAGCATCACCCGCGGGTACTCGGTGAACTTCGCCGACGAGCCGCCCCAGCCGCAGAAGATGGACGTGTTCTACGAAGGCGACTTCGGCTATGCGGAGGACATCGTCAACGGGGACGCCCTCGCCACCAACCAGTCCAAGAACACCATGGCCCTGCTGGAGTCCGGCGAACCGGGAACCCTGGTCGGCTGCCGCGCCAACACCCGGTACACCACGTCGATCACGCGGGACAAGGTCGGCAAGGGTTCCCGGATCTGCGTGAAGACCGGCTCCGGGCACTACGGCCTGGTCACCGTGCTCGGCTTCGCGCCGAAGGAGTCGGCGAGCCAGTTCGTCGGCGTGGACCTCACGGTGTGGCGCAACGTCACCACCTCCTGAACGGGTCCGCCCGCGGCGGGGCCGCCGGTCCGCACGGCCCCGCCCGTTCCCGTCAGGCCGGGCTGAGCGGATGGGCGGCCGTGGCCGAGCGCGGCGGCCAGGCGCGCGGGGCCAGGATGCCCAGCACATAGGCGCGGGCCACCAGCGCCGGCCGGGTCGCCGCGCCCAGCAGGTCCCGCAGCCGGCTGAGGTGGTAGTCGACCGTCTGCCGGGACAGCTTCAGCGAGGTGGCGATCTCGCCGTTGCTGCTGCCCGCCGCCAGCAGGGAGAGGATGCGGACCTGCGCGGGGGTCAGTGACGGATGGGCCTCGTGGGCGAGGCTCTGATGGGTCACAACCGCCCACACGTGCCGGGCCCGGGCCGCCGAGTGGCCGACCGTCGTCAGATGGATCTGCGCCCGCCGCTGCCGCCCCCGGGTGTCGAGCAGCACCGCGGAGGTCTCCACCCGTCTGGTGCGGCGGGCTATGAGAGAGGCCCACCGGCGGTGCAGCCGGTCGAGGCCGGGGTCCGGGGCGAGCAGGGTGTGCGCGCGGCGCCCCACCAGGTCGGGCAGGCTCAGGTCGAACAGCTCGGCCGCCGCCGTGCTCGCCTCGACCACGCGCCCGTTGGCCGACAGCAGCGCGCAGGGCAGACCGCTGTGGTCGCGCAGCGCCTGCAGGTTGTCCTCCGCCTCCTGCCACTGGAGCATCGCGCGCAGCCGGTCGGAGATGTCCACATAGATCCCGGCGACGCAGGTGCGCGCGTTCTCCTGTACGGGGAACCGGTGCCCCACCGCCCGCCCCGCGCTGCCGTCCGGGCGCCGGTAGTCCAGGGTGTGGCGCACCGGCGTCCCCCGGCTCAGGACCTCCTGGTCCAGGGCCCGGAAGTGGACGGCCTCGGCGGGCGCGTCGAAGTCCTCGATGTACTTGCCGACGAGCTTGTCCGGAACGGTCCCGTAGAGGTGCGCGTAGGCGTGGTTGGCCCACAGATAACGGCCCTCGCCGTCCCGGATGAAGGCGGCGGCCGGGGCGAGGTCCGCGAGACCCGCGAAGGCGGCGTACCGTCGCGGCAGCCCGGGACGGGCCTCGGCCTGCGGCGCGCCCGGACCGGCGAGGGCGCCGCCGCCCCGCTCCCGCACCTGCCACGGCTCGTCGACCTCCCCCCAGAACACCGGGAAATGTTCGAGCAGCGCCTTCAGACTGGCGTCGTCCACAGCGGTCCCTCCCTCCCWGCGCGACCCGTACGCCACTGGTTGACGCAGAGTCACAACGCGATGCGTATCCCGTCCCGATCCCGCGCATGCTCGGTTC
>NZ_JBJHPC010000872.1:0-2022 GCF_045257485.1 Streptomyces sp. YS-3
CCGCTTCTTTCGTCTGCGGACCGTGCTGGCTTGCTCGCGCAGTTCCCCGCGCCCCCAGCCGCCACCAGCGGGCGCGGGGAACTGCGCGAACGGCCACAGACGGCCCGCCGACGAGCCAGCCGGCCGCCCGGCGAACTACCTACGCCCCGGCCCCCGCGCGGACATTCCCCCGTACCCACTCCACGATCGACGTCGTCGTCGCTCCGGGCGTGAAGATCTCGGCCACGCCGAGGGACTTCAGGGGGGCGATGTCCGCCTCCGGGATGATGCCGCCGCCGAAGACCTTGATGTCCGCCGCGTCGCGCTCCTTCAGGAGTTCGATGACCTTGGCGAACAGGGTGTTGTGGGCGCCCGAGAGGATGGAGAGGCCGATCGCGTCGGCGTCCTCCTGGATCGCCGTGTCCACGATCTGCTCGGGCGTCTGGTGCAGGCCGGTGTAGATGACCTCCATGCCCGCGTCGCGCAGCGCCCGTGCGATGACCTTGGCGCCCCGGTCGTGCCCGTCGAGCCCCGGCTTGGCCACCACCACGCGGATCGGACCGGTTACACCCATCACTGCCTCCACACGAGGTGAACAACCTGAAGTGAACGAACGTTATCTACAGCATCCCGCACCCCGCCGTTTCGCGGACGCCGGGGAGGGGGAAATCACACGTGGGACATGTTCGTTTTGCGTCGCCGTACCCGATTGTCCGCCGCTCGTCGGCGTGACCGGCCGGGGCCGGCGCAAGGGGAGCCGCTCTGAAGGCGCCGGACCCCGTGCCGTCAGCCGCACAGCACGGTGGTCCGGCCCATGGCGTTCTGGACGAGCGCGTTTTCGCGGGGGCGCCCCATGAGGGCACACGGGGGACGGTGTTGTTCTCCGGGCGTGCCGTTCGGGAGGCCGTCCGTGCCGTTCTTACCGCTCCTTCCCTCCTCGCTGTTTCCTTCCTCACTGCTTCCCTCCTCACTGCTTCCCTCCTCACTGCTCCCCTCCTTTCTGCGCCGTGCCTGGATCTCCGCCGCGCTGCTGCGCGCCACGGCACTCGACCTCGCCGTCCTCGCCGGCCATGTCGTCCTCTATCCCTCAGGGATGGCGGCCGAGCGCCGGGAGGCCGTCCCGGACGACGCCCCACGGCTGCCCACCGCCGGGCGCGCCCGGACGCCCGTCGTGCTGCTGCACGGCTTCATCGACAACCGCTCGGTCTTCGTCCTGCTGCGCCGCTCGCTGTCCCGGCACGGCTGGCGCCACCTCGAATCCCTCAACTACTCCCCGCTGACCTGCGACATCCGCGCCGCCGCCGAGCTGCTCGGCCGCCATGTGGAGGAGATCCGCGCCCGCACCGGGCACGCCGAGGTGGACATCGTGGGGCACAGCCTCGGCGGTCTCATCGCCCGCTACTACGTCCAGCGCCTCGGCGGCGACGCGTATGTCCGTACGCTCGTCACGCTCGGCACCCCGCACGCGGGCACCCGCTCCGCGCAGATCGTCAGCGCGCACCCGATCGTCCGCCAGATGTGCCCAGACTCCGACCTCGTCGAGGAGCTGCGCCTGCCCGCGCCGGGCTGCCGGACGCGGTTCGTGAGCTTCTGGAGCGACCTCGACACGCTGATGGTCCCGGTGGAGACCGCCCGTGTCGACCACCCCGATCTGACCGTCCAGAACGTACGGGTGTCGGGGATCGGGCATCTGGCGCTGCCGGTCCATCCGGCCGTCGCCACCGGGATACGCCAGGCGTTGACCGGGGCGGGGGTCGGGACCGGGACCGGGGACGAGGAGTGCGGGGAGAACGAGAAGGGGAACTGCGGCGGTTCGCGCGGCGCCTTCTCCGTCGCCTGACGCGAGCGGCGGGTCCGTTCCGTTCCCCCGCCGAACCCCTCCATGCTCGAACAATCATCGAACGCAAGACCAAGGCTCTGCCCACGGCCCGCCGAAAGACGCCGATTGCCCGTTTCCTTATCCAATAAAACCCGCGGAAGATTGTCGCTGTCGCGTACCGCCGGGTACAGTCGCGCCACTGCTTCCCCCACCGGGAGCCCCTC
>NZ_JBJHPC010000873.1:0-2015 GCF_045257485.1 Streptomyces sp. YS-3
GGCTCGGGCCCCACCCGCCCCTGGCGCCGTCCGGGCCGCCGCAGGACATGCTCCGTATCGCGCCCGGCGTCCTGACCGCGGCGGCGGGCCGCGCGGACGAGATCCACACGGCCTTCACCAAGCCCGCCGCGGCGCTGGAGGACCCCGCGCACAAGGCGTCGGCGGCGATGGACGGCTGGGAGTCGGCCAAGGCCATCCGTACGGCAGGCACGCAGTGGGAGAAGCAGGCCGGCACCGTGGCGGGCTGGCTGGCGCGCATCGCGGAGAGCCTGCGGGTGGGTGCCCGGGACTATCACACGACGGATCACGCCGTGGACGAGTCGCTCCGCGGCATCGCACCGCGCCGCTCGAAGCTGGAGGGGCTGTAATGCCCTCGTTCTACCAGGAGATCCTGGACACCGACCTCGGCCCGCTGCAGAAGCTCGCCGACCAGTGGCGCAGCACCCACACGGAGCTGGCCAAACTGCCCAAGCGGGTCCACGACGAGGTGCTCACCCCGCTGCGCGACAAGGGCTACTGGGAGGGCGCCGCCGCCCCGTACGCCTGGCGGATGATCGACGACATCGAGCGCCAGATCGAGGCGGCGGCCAAGGTCGCCCAGGCGGCGGTCGGCGTCCTCGACGACGCGCTCGGCGAACTCAAGGCCGTACAGAAGGACCTGAAGGACGCGGTGCGCCGGGCCCGTGACAAGGGGCTGTACATCGGGGCCGAGGGGGTCGTCTCCACCGATGTCGTCCACGGCGTGTGCACGGTGGTCGAGAAGGGCTCGGCGGACGCCAAGGCCATCGAGGACGCCCAGCGGGAGATCGTCGACATCGTGAAGCGGGGCGTCGTCGCCGACCGGAACCTGGCGTTCTCCCTCATGTCGGACGTGGGCCTCGGCGACTGGTTCAACACCGCCCCGCAGCACACGAACATCGACACCACCCAGACGATCAGCCAGGCCGACTACAACGCGCTCGACCTCGCGATGCGGGGCAAGGACCCGCACCCCGCGTCGCAGGGCGACGACCCGTACTCGCTCGGCTGGGACTGGGTCAGCGGCAGCGGGCCGCGTGAACGCGAGTACCACGACGGCGACCGGATGACCGAGCTGATCAAGTCCAGTGTCAGCATGGAGCAGCTCCGGGCGGACACCCTCGCCAACTGGCACAAGGACGGGAACGACCAGGGCACCGTCAACTACTCGATCTCCAAGGGCGGAAAGATCGGCGCCCTGGAGAAGCTCGTCTTCACCGACCTGCCGGCGATCGCCCCCGGCGACGAGGACCACCTGGGCGAGGCGTTCGTCGGCTCGTACTCCCTGGACTACTCGGTCAAGGGCCAGGACCCCGACGGCTCCCTCGTCGTCGAGTACACGCTCAACAACAAGACCAGCAACGAGTCCTTCCTCCACTTCGTCGGCTACTACGACTGGCTGAAGAAGACGAACCGCGAAGACGGCGTCTTCTCCACCGTCGGACAGCAGATGACCTGGACCGAACGCATCCCGGCAGCAGGGAAGTAAGCACCGTGTCCCACCACTCCCGACGCGCCCTGGGGGCCGTCGCCGCCCTGGCGCTCCTCGCGGCCCCGCTCACGGCCTGCGGTTCCGACGCCCTCGAACGCTGCGTCCCGGTCGCCGCCGGGTCCGCCACACCGGGCGAGCTCATCGGCCGCTACGAGGGGGCGCACGAGGCCGCCGGGGTGCGCCTGACGCTGTCCGAGGGCGGTGTCATGCGGGCGGAGAAGTGGCCCACCGGCGACTACCACCGCGCGAAGCTGGGCAGCACGTTCACCGGCTCGGGCACCTGGGAGATCGCACCGGCCACGGCGTCCACCGACCGCGCGCTGCTGCGGCTGCACTTCACCGAGCCCACCCTGTTCCTCCAGGGCGACACCCTCGACAAGCTCACGATCGGCACCGACGCCACTCGCACGGACCTCTACCAGGACATCGACCCCGACGTCTGCCCCGACTTCCGCCTCCGCCGCGACAAGCCGTGACGGACGGCCCGTCAGGAGGGGCGGGGGCC
>NZ_JBJHPC010000874.1:0-2014 GCF_045257485.1 Streptomyces sp. YS-3
GATGTCGTGGAACTGGAGATCGAGGGGCTGGGAAGGCAGCGCCAGGAACTGAAGGGCGCGTCGGCGCCACGCGCCCTTCAGTTCCTGGCGCTGCCTTCCCAGCCCCTCGATCTCCAGTTCCACGACATCCCCCGCCCGCAGATACGGCTTCGGCTCCGGCTGCCCCATCGCGACGCCCGCCGGGGTGCCGGTGTTGATGATGTCGCCGGGGTACAGGGTCATGAACCGGCTCACGTACCGGACGACCTCCGCGACCGGGAAGATCTGGTCGGCCGTGGAGCCGTTCTGCCGCAGCTCGCCGTTCACCCACAGCCGCAGCGCCAGCGCCTGCGGGTCCGGGACCTCGTCCCGGGTGACCAGCCAGGGGCCGAGCGGGTTGAACGTCTCGCAGTTCTTGCCCTTGTCCCAGGTGCCGCCGCGCTCAAGCTGGTACTCGCGCTCGGACACGTCGTGCGACACCGCGTACCCCGCGACGTACGCCAGCGGGTCCTCGTCGTCGGCCACATAGCGGGCCGTGCGTCCGATGACGATCGCGAGCTCGACCTCCCAGTCGGTCTTCACCGACCCGCGCGGCACCAGGACCGTGTCGTGCGCGCCGACCACCGTGTCGGCCGCCTTGAGGAAGACGACCGGCTCGGCCGGGGCCGTGGCTCCGGTCTCGGCGGCATGGTCGTGGTAGTTCAGTCCGATGCACACGACCTTGCCGATCCGGGCGACCGGCGGCCCGACCCGCTGCCCGGCCGCGTCGAGCCCGGGCAGCACTCCGGTGTCGGCCGCGGCCCGTATCCGGTCCAGGGCGAACTCGTCGGCGAGCAGGTCGCCGTCGATGTCCGCCACAAGGCCGGACAGGTCCCGCAGGGTCCCGTCGGCGGCGAGCAGCGCGGGGCGCTCACTGCCCGCCGTACCTACGCGCAGCAGCTTCATGGTCTGTCTCCCTAGGTCGAGCCTGGCCCGGCCGATGGGTGGCGGCCATCGGAAGGATCGTTCGATCCTCCAAGGTCGAGGTCCACTCGGCAAGACCCCGTTCACACACTGGACTGTTACGCGTCGGTAGCCGCGGGCGCCGAGGACGGCGTCTTCGGCGCCTCCCGGTACAGGTACGCCCGTTCGAGCGCCGTCCAGGTCGTACTGGTCACCACGTACAGCGCGGCGGCCAGCGGCACGACCGCCACCGTGATCAGCGTGCCGAACGACATCAGCGGCATGAACTTCGTCATCGCCCCCAGCCCCGGTACGCCGTCCTGCTGGTCGGCCGGGACCAGCGGCTGGGCGGCGAGCTGCCGCTTCGTCCGTCCGTAGTTGAAGGTGGCGACCGCGGCGACGAGGACGAAGAGCCCGAGGTAGACGAGCCCCTGGCCGCCTATGAGCCCGCCGTGGCCGAGCGCGTCCGCCCAGTGGCCGCGCAGGGGGGCGGAGAGCAGGGTGTGGTCGAGCAGGGTGGTGTGGCCGCCGCCCAGCCCGGAGTTGGAGAAGAGCTGGTAGAGGAGGAAGAACGCGGGCAGTTGGAGCAGGCTCGGCAGACAGCCGGAGAACGGCGACACCTTCTCCGCCGCGTGCAGCTCCGCGACCGCCTTGCGCAGCCGCTCCGGGTCCTTGCGGTGCTTCCTGCGCAGCTCGGCCAGTTGTGGCTGGAGCTTGGCGCGGGCCTGCTGCCCCCGTGCCGCCTGCCGGGAGAGGGGGTGCACGGCGAGCCGTACGAGCAGGGTGAACAGCACGATCGCGGCGGCGGTGGCGGAGCCGTGAAAGAGCGGCTGGACGAGGTCGGCGAGGCGCTCGACAAGGCTGGCGAATACGTCGAACACGGACATGGGAAGCCTCCGGAGTCACATCTGGGGGCGCGCGGACGCCTCGGTCCGGCGGCGCGCTGTGGCGCCGCGGGAACGGTGGTGTGCGTAGGCACGGTGGGGTGCGTAGGCGCGCGGGACAGAAGGGCGTGACGGCCGGGCGGAGGGCGGAGGGCGTGAGGGCGTGAGGAAGAAGCAGGAACGCAGCCCTACGAGACCCCTGGGAAGGG
>NZ_JBJHPC010000875.1:0-2014 GCF_045257485.1 Streptomyces sp. YS-3
GGCGCAGCGGCGCCCCAAGCCCCCCGCCCGGATAAGGCTCGGCAGCCCGCGGCCCCGGCTGCGCCTGGTCAGCCTCGGGCTCACCCTGGTCATGATCGCGTTCGTGGTGCGGCTGCTCCAGGTGCAGGCGGTGGACGCCAGCGCGTACTCCGCCAAGGCGGAGAAGAACCGGTACGCCAGCTACGCGCTGCCCGCCGAGCGCGGTGAGATCACCGACCGCGACGGCGTCGCCCTGGCCACCAGCGTCGACGCGTACGACATCACCGCCGACCCGTCGATGTTCACCCCGGCGGCCAGCAAGGCCCCCGACGCCCCCCAGCAGGCGGCGGCCCTGCTCTCCCCGCTGATCGGCAAGGACCAGGAGGAGATCGCCAAGAAGCTGCGGACGCCCAGGAGTCGGTACGTGGTCCTCGCCCGCCGCCAGACGCCGCAGGTGTGGAACCAGATCAAGGACCTGAAGAAGGTCTTCGCCGAGAAGGCCCGCGCCGACCTGGCCAGGGGCGGCACCGGCGCCAATGTGCTGGGCGGCGTCTTCAACGAGTCGAGCAGCAAGCGGGTGTACCCCAACGGCGACCTCGCCGCCGGGATACTGGGTTACGTCAACGCCGAGGGCCGCGGCGGCGGGGGACTGGAGTCCCAGCTCGACAAGGTCCTGGCCGGCCAGGACGGCAAGATCACCTACGCCCAGTCCGGCGGGCGCCGGGTGCCCACCGCGGGCACCCACGAGACCCCGGCCGTCCCCGGCTCGGCGGTCGAGCTGACCGTGGACCGCGACATCCAGTGGATGGCCCAGAAGGCCATCACCGACCAGGTCCGCAAGTCCCAGGCCGACCGGGGCTATGTGGTGGTCCAGCGCACCGACACCGGTGAGGTCCTGGCCATGGCCAACGCCCCCGGCTTCGATCCCAACGACCTCTCCCACGCCAACGGGGCGGCGCTGGGCAACGCGGCCGTCCAGGACGTCTACGAGCCGGGCTCCACCGCCAAGGTCATGTCCATGGCCGCGGTCCTGGAGGAGAACGCGGCGACCCCGCTGACCCACGTCACCGTCCCCAACCGGCTGCACCGCGGCGACCGGCTCTTCAAGGACGACATCGACCACCCGACCTGGAACCTGACGCTCAACGGCGTCCTCGCCAAGTCCAGCAACATCGGCACGATCCTCGCCGTGGAGCAGCTCGGCAGGACCGACGCCGAGGCCGACCGGGTCCTCTACTCGTATCTGCGCAAGTTCGGCCTCGGCTCGCCCACCGGCCTCGGCTACCCGGGCGAGACCCCCGGCATCCTCGCGCCGCCGCAGAAGTGGTCCACCTCCCAGCAGTACACGGTCCGCTTCGGCCAGGGCCTCTCGCTCAGCGCCATGCAGGCCGCCTCGGTGTACTCGACGATCGCCAACGGCGGGGTGCGCGTGGAACCGACGCTGGTACGGGGCACCAGGGGCCCCGACGGCCGCTTCACCCCGGCCCCCGCGCCCAAGCAGTCCCGGGTGGTCAGCGAGAAGACCGCCAGGAGCGTGGCGCAGATGCTGGAGTCGGTCGTCGGCGACGAGGAGGGAACCGGAACCAAGGCCCGTATCCCCGGCTACCGGGTCGCGGGCAAGACCGGCACCGCCAACCGGGTCGACCCCAAGACCGGCCGCTACCACGGCTACACGGCGTCCTTCGCCGGTTTCGCGCCCGCCGACAAGCCCGCGATCACCGTCTACTGCGCCATCCAGAACCCCACCAGGGGCAGCTACTTCGGCGGCCAGATCTGCGGCCCGATCTACAAGCAGGTGATGGAGTTCGCGCTCAAGACGCTGCAGATCCCGCCGACCGGCGCCCAGCCGCCCAAACTGCCCGTCTCCTTCGGCGGCACCGACTGAATCCGGAACCATCGTGACAACCATCACCCCCGGCCCCGGTCCGGACGGGGCGCTCCCGGCTGGTGCGCCCCGGCGACCTCTACGCGGCCCTGCCCGGCGCCCGCTTCCACGGCGCCGACTTCGCGGCCCAGGCCGCGGGTCTGGGCGCCG
>NZ_JBJHPC010000876.1:0-2013 GCF_045257485.1 Streptomyces sp. YS-3
GGGTCCGGGGGCCTGCCTGATACCGCTGCTCTCGGTACTGCGTGCTGCTTACTACGTACCGCGTCGTCGGTACCGCTTCAGGTTCGCCGGTACCGCGTGGCCGGGTCCGTGAGTCACGGACCCGGCAACGGGATCAGTAGCGGTAGTGGTCCGACTTGTACGGGCCGTCGACCTCGACACCGATGTACGCGGCCTGCTCGGGGCGGAGCGTCGTGAGCTTCACGCCGAGCGCGTCGAGGTGGAGGCGGGCGACCTTCTCGTCGAGGTGCTTGGGCAGCACGTAGACGTCGGTCGGGTACTCCTCGGGCTTGGTGAACAGCTCGATCTGGGCCAGGGTCTGGTCCGCGAACGAGTTGGACATCACGAACGACGGGTGGCCGGTCGCGTTGCCCAGGTTCAGCAGGCGGCCCTCGGAGAGGACGATGAGGACCTTGCCGTCGGGGAACGTCCAGGTGTGGACCTGCGGCTTGACCTCGTCCTTGACGATGCCGGGGATCTTCGCGAGGCCGGCCATGTCGATCTCGTTGTCGAAGTGGCCGATGTTCCCGACGATGGCCTGGTGCTTCATCCTGGCCATGTCGGAGGCCATGATGATGTCCTTGTTGCCCGTCGTGGTGACGAAGATGTCGGCCTTGTCGACGACCTCGTCGAGCGTGGTGACCTGGTAGCCGTCCATCGCCGCCTGCAGGGCGCAGATCGGGTCGATCTCGGTGATGATCACTCGGGCGCCCTGGCCGCGCAGGGACTCCGCGCAGCCCTTGCCCACGTCGCCGTAGCCGCAGACGACGGCGGTCTTGCCGCCGATGAGGACGTCGGTGGCGCGGTTGATGCCGTCGATCAGGGAGTGGCGGCAGCCGTACTTGTTGTCGAACTTGGACTTGGTGACCGCGTCGTTGACGTTGATCGCCGGGAAGAGGAGGGTGCCGTCGCGGTGCATCTCGTAGAGACGGTGGACACCGGTCGTGGTCTCCTCGGTGACACCGCGGATCTCGGACGCCAGCTGCGTCCACTTCTGCGGGTTCTCCGTGAGGGTGCGGTTCAGCAGGGTGAGGATGTGGGCGTACTCCTCGCTGTCCGCGGTGGACGGGTCCGGGGCCGCGCCGGCCTTCTCGAACTCGACACCCTTGTGGACCAGGAGCGTGGCGTCACCGCCGTCGTCCAGGATCATGTTCGGGCCGCCGGTCGGGGAGTTCGGCCACGTGAGGGCCTGCTCCGTGCACCACCAGTACTCCTCCAGCGTCTCGCCCTTCCAGGCGAAGACCGGGACGCCCCGGGGGTTCTCGGGGGTGCCGTCGGGGCCGACCGCGATGGCGGCGGCGGCGTGGTCCTGGGTGGAGAAGATGTTGCAGGAGGCCCAGCGGACCTCGGCGCCGAGGGCGACGAGGGTCTCGATCAGGACGGCGGTCTGCACCGTCATGTGCAGGGAGCCGGTGACCCGGGCGCCCGCGAGCGGCTGGCTGGCGGCGTACTCCTTGCGGATCGACATCAGGCCGGGCATCTCGTGCTCGGCGAGGGTGATCTCCTTGCGCCCGAAGGCGGCGAGGGAGAGGTCGGCGACCTTGAAGTCCTGGCCGGCGTCGACAGTCGTCATACGAGCTGCTCCTCATGAGTGGGTCGAGGGTGGGTACGGAAGGTCTGCGGGCGCACCTGCGCAGAGCGACGGCCGCGCGCACCGGCGGGTGCCCGGCGGACATCGCGGTGTCCGGGTGGACACGGAAGTGTCCATTGGGCACCCAGCGGTGCCCGTCGCGCTCACAGCGCAGTCCGTCGGAGGCCCTCTCTCCCTCGGCCGGTGCGCGTGGCGTACCGACCGACCGCCATCAGCAGCGACGTCTGGCTCTGGTCACGAATCTACACCGATCGGCCCAGCCACCCCCAGCCCGTCCCGGATGGCGAGGTGGCGAAATTCCGGGGTGGGAGCCCCCCGGGGGCATGCCCTGTCCGCTTCGGGAAAGGGGTGGCGGGCCGGGAAACCGCTTCCCTGCCCGCCACCCCTTTCCCGAAGCGGACAGG
>NZ_JBJHPC010000877.1:0-2010 GCF_045257485.1 Streptomyces sp. YS-3
GCGGGGGGCTCCGGCCCCGGGGCCGCCGGCAGGAAGCGGTACGCGGGAGGCGCCGCCGGACCTGCCCGGGACCTGATCTCCGGGGCGTACGGGCCGAACCTCGCCCGTACGGTGACATCGGCGATCTCCCCCGTCACCGTGCACCGGACCACCTCGCCGCCCTGCGCTCCCGCGACCCGGACCGCCCCGGCGCAAGCCTCGGCCGTCCCCCACAGCGCCCGGTCGGCCGCCGCCAGCGCCGCCAGGTCCGCCGCGCCCCCCGCCCGGTGCCGGGCCGCCACGGCCTGCCCGAGGGCGAGGACGGCCGCGAACACCAGGCAGAGCGCGGAGGCGGCCACCGCCACCCAGACGGACGCCGAGCCCCGGTCCCGGGCACGGGCCGCGCGGCTGGCCGCCAGGGCACCCCACCTCCTCGGCCTCATCGCTCCTCCCCGACCAGGGGCCGCCCCACCGTGTCCTCCGCCAGCGCCGCCGCGTCCCCGCTCAGCGTCAGGGCCAGCGCGTGCGGGCCCGGGGTCGGGGCTTCCACCCGTACGCGCCACAGGTCGCCGTCCCGCCGCAGCGCGACCCTCGCCCCGGGCGGGGCCGCCGATCGGGCGGCGGCCAGCACCTCCTGCTCGGCCTCGGACCTCGCGGCGGCCCGGGCCCCGGCCCTGGCCGCGTCCAGGCACTGGATCTGCGCGGCGGCGGCCATCAGCCCCCACAGCAGCGCCAGCGCGAACGCGGCCAGCGCCGGGATCACCACAGCCGCCTCTGCCGTCACGAAGCCCCGGTCGGCGCGGAGATGACGCCCGCGCCCCACGGGCGGCGGGCCCTTCCCAAGCCGGTGGCCGTCCGGCCCGGGGGCACCCTCCTCAGAACTGCACATCGAGCGCCCTCCCCACCAGCGACTGGAGCGCCGAGGAGACGGCCTCGCTCGTCACCACCTTGTAGAGCACCGCCGCGAAGCCGCACGCGGCGATCGTTCCCACCGCGTACTCGCTGGTCGTCATTCCGGCGTCCCCGCGCATCCGCCGCGCGACACACCGCATCCATGTCCTCATCCCAACCCCCATGCCGGTCCTGTTGTTGCCGTCTTCGGATCTCTTGCCGTCTTCGGCTGCCTTGCCGTCTTCCGCCAGTGCGCCTTGTCGAGTGGTCGCGTCCTCCCCCCTAGCCGTTGCAAGCCCGCGCTCCGCCCGCGCGTTCAGCGTCCGAGCAATCCGCCCGCCAGTCCGATCACCACCGGCGCCACCCCGGCGGCCAGGAACGCGGGCAGGAAGCAGAGCCCCAGTGGTCCGGTGATCAGTACGCCCGCCCGCCGGGCCCGGGCGGCCGTCGTCCGGGCCCGCTCGGCACGGCAGCGCTCGGCCACCCGGCCCACCGGGCCGGCCGCAGGCGCCCCCGAGGAGGCGGCCCGCTCCAGGCACCGGGCCAACCCGGCCGCGCCCGGTATCTCGCCCAACCTCCCCCACGCCTCGGCCGGCTCGCCCCCGAGTCGCAGCTCGGCGGCGATCTGGGCGAGCCGCCGCCCCACGGGACCGTCCAGCGACTCGCCCACGGCCCCGGCCGCCTCACGCGGCCCCGCGCCGGCCGACAGGCACGCGGCCAGCAGATCGGCGGCGAGCGGCAGTTCCGGGTCCATCGCCTCGGTACCGGAAGGCGCACGTCGCGGCTCCCGGCGACGGGCCCAGTGCCCGGTCCCGTACGCGGCGGCCAGCACTCCCAGTGGCGCGGCCCAGGCACTGGCGCGCCCCCGGATCAGCGCCCCGCCTGCCGTGCCCCCGTCCAGCAGCCGGGCGACCCGTGACCAGACGGACGACAGCCAGGTGCCCGACTTCCGCGTGCCCGAGGTCCATGTGCCCAGTGACGGTGTGCCCGGTGACGGTGACGCCCACGGTCGCGTGGCTGCCGCCACAAGTCCCGCCCCCGCCGCCGTACCGCCCGCTCCCGGCCGCGCCCGGCGATCTCCAGCACTGTCCACAGGACGAGGGCCACGAGCGCCGCCGTCACCCCCAGGCTGTGGAAAAC
>NZ_JBJHPC010000878.1:0-1992 GCF_045257485.1 Streptomyces sp. YS-3
GCGCACGGCTACGGGCGCACGCTGTACTGGCCGGACGGGACGGTCCAGAGCGACCAGGCGGCCAGCGCCGTCATCACCGGTTCGGTGTACGCCATCGACAGCACGATGGAGTGCGGCAGCAGACCCCACAGCAGCACCAGCGCGGTCGCCGTGCGCCGGCCCGCCAGCCGCTCCCCGACCGCGTGGATGCCCCAGGCCGCGGCCCCCGCCGCCGTCCAGGACACCAGCAGCCCGGCCGTACCGCCCGCCACCGGCAGCGCCGTCGTCACCAGCCGCATCAGGCTCGGGTAGAACGGGAAGAACGCCAGGTCGCTCTGGACCGTCCCGTCCGGCCAGTACAGCGTGCGCCCGTAGCCGTGCGCCGCGATCTTGATGTACCAGTCGGCGTCCCACGCGGTGGCGAGCAGCGCGCGCGGCGAGCGCCCCAGGTGCCAGGCCCAGCCCGCGAGGAACAGCATCCCGGTGAGCCGGGCGGCGGCGAACAGCCCGAGCGCGGGGGCCGCCCGGCGCAGCGCGGTCAGCCGGCTCGGTGTGGACAGGGCGTCCGCGGACCGGCGTACGAGGGCGGTGATCTCGGCGGACAGGGTGCACCTCCGGGCGCGCGCGTGGTCGGTCCTCCCCGGCCTTCGGCGGCGCCTCGTCCCGCGAGCTCAGCCCGCGAGCGCCTTCAGCCGGGAGACGGCCTCTTCGAGCACACTCTCCCTCTTGCAGAAGGCAAATCGGACGAAAGGCGCGCCCGCGTCCCGGTGGTCGTAGAAGACGGCGTTGGGAATCGCCACCACCCCGCAGCGCTCCGGCAGCGCCCGGCAGAAGGCGAAGCCGTCGCCGTCGTGCGAGAGCTCCCGGCCGAGCGGACGGATGTCGGTGGTGACGAAGTACGTGCCCGCCGGGCGGTACACCGCGAACCCGGCCGCCGCGAGCCCCGCGCTCAGCAGGTCCCGCCTGGCCCGCATCTCCTCGCGCAGGGTGTCGAAGTAGGCGTCGGGCAGGCGCAGCGCCTCGGCGACCGCGTACTGGAAGGGGCCGGAGGCCACGTACGTCAGATACTGCTTGGCGGAGCGCACGGCCGCCACCAGCTCGGGCGCGCCCGTCACCCAGCCGACCTTCCAGCCGGTGAACGAGAACGTCTTGCCCGCCGAGCCGATGGTGAGGGTGCGCCCGCGCATCCCCGGCAGGGTGGCGATGGGCACGTGCTCGCCGTCGAAGACCAGGTGTTCGTAGACCTCGTCGGTGACGACCAGCAGGTCCCGCTCGTGGGCCAGCTCCGCGATCGCGGTCAGCTCCTCGCGGCTCAGCACGGTCCCGGTCGGGTTGTGCGGGGTGTTGAGCAGGATCAGCCGGGTGCTCGGGGTGACGGCGGCGCGCAGTTCGTCCAGGTCCAGGCGGTAGCGGTCGCCGTCGGGCCGCAGCGTCACCGGCACCCGTGTGCCGCCCGCCATGGCGACGCAGGCCGCGTACGAGTCGTAGTACGGCTCCAGCGCGATCACCTCGTCCCCCGGCTCCACCAGGGCGAGCAGCGAGGCCGCGATGGCCTCGGTCGCGCCCACCGTGACCAGCACCTCGCGGTCCGGGTCGAGCGTCAGCCCGTAGCGCCGCAGCTGGTGGTCGGTGATCGCGGTGCGCAGCTCGGGCACGCCGGGGCCGGGCGGGTACTGGTTGCCGCGTCCGTCGCGCAGGGCCCGCACGGCGGCCTCGCGGACCTCCTCGGGGCCGTCGGTGTCGGGGAAGCCCTGGCCGAGGTTGATGGCTCCGGTCGACACCGCGAGGGCGGACATCTCGGCGAAGACCGTGGTGCCGAACTCGGCGAGGCGGCGGTTGAGGTGAGGACGCGCGCTGGAGGTCATGGCGGCCATCCTGTGGGCAACCTCTGGAGTTGCTCAAGTCTGCTTTCGCGCGCGTGGGCCGAGGGCATCCCCCTGTCACACACAGGAGAAGGACGGTGGGGGAGATGGCATATGTCGTCGCGGGGGCCGTACTGGTACTGATCTGGTA